>DATLFN010000134.1 GCA_035540975.1 Acidimicrobiales bacterium | reverse complement strand
ACGCCGAGTTCTTCGGCGGCTCGCCGAGCGACCTGGGGGAGGCCCGGGCCGCCACCGACCTGCCGGTGCTGCGCAAGGACTTCACCGTGTCCGAGCGCGACGTCTGCGACGCCCGCCTCATCGGCGCCGACGCCGTGCTGCTGATCGTGGCCGCCCTGTCCGACGACGAGCTGGGGCGCTTCCTGGCCCTGGCCACCGACGTGGGGCTCGACGCCCTGGTGGAGGTGCACGACGAGGCCGAGGCGGGGCGGGCCCTGGCCGTGGGCGCCACCCTGGTCGGCGTCAACCAGCGGGACCTCGCCACCTTCGAGGTGGACACCGACCGCGCCGTGCGGGTGGCGTCGGCCATCCCCGACGACGTGGTGAAGATGGCGGAGTCGGGCATACGGGGCCCCGGGGACGCCGCCCGCCTGGCCGCCGCCGGGTACCACGCCGTGCTGGCCGGCGCCGGTCTCGGCGATGACCCTCGCCTTGCCCATGCGCCGGGCCAGGAGGGCCTGGCCCACCACGTTGTTGATCTTGTGCGAGCCGGTGTGGGTCAGGTCCTCCCGCTTGAGCAGCACGCGCACGCCGAGGCGCTCGGAGAGGCGCGGGCACTCGCTGACCGGGGTGGGCCGGCCGTTGGCCCGGAGGATGCCCTGGTACTCGTCGTGGAAGGCGGGGTCGGCCCAGGCCGCCCGGAAGGCGGCCTCCAGCTCCTCGCACGCCGGCACCAGCGACTCGGGCAGGAAGCGGCCGCCGAAGCGCCCGAACCGGCCCGCCTCGTCCGGTTCGCCCATGAGGCGGCCCGGCGTCGGCTCGACCGCCGTCACCGGTCGCTCGCCCAGTCGAACGGGCCCTCGCCGGTGTCGGCGTCCTGCTCCGGCGCGGCCGCCCGGGCGGCGGCCACGAACGATCGCAGCTTCACGGCGTCCTTCCTCCCCGGCGACGCCTCCACGCCCGAGCACACGTCCACCCCCCACGGCTTGGCCTGGGCGACGGCGTCGGCCACGTTGTCGGGCGTGAGGCCCCCGGCCAGCAGCAACCGCGAGCCGGGCGGCACGCCGTCGCACAGCGTCCAGTCGAACACCTGCCCCGAGCCGGGCGCGGGGGCGTCCAGCATCACGATCTGGGCGCCGTACTCGTCGGCCCGGCGGATGGCGCTGCTCCCGGCCGGGAAGGCGTTGATGACGAGCGGCACCCGCTCGACGACCCACTGCACCTGGGCCGGCGTCTCCCGGCCGTGCAGCTGGGCGGCCCGCAGGCCGAGCCCGTTCACCACCTTCACGACCTGCTCGGGCGCCTCGTCCCGGAACACCCCGACGGTGACGACCTCGCGGGGCAGGCGGCTCACGACGTCGCGCACCGCCGCCACCGAGACCTGGCGGGGGGACGGGGCGAAGATGAAGCCCACGGCGTCGGCGCCCATGGCCACCGCCAGGAGGGCGTCCTCCTCGCTGGTGGTGCCGCACACCTTCACGAACATGCGCGCAGTGCCCGTACGGCCGCGGCCGGGTCGTCGCTCGTCACCAGCGCCTCCCCGACGAGCACGGCGTGGTACCCGGCGGCGGCCAGGCGGGCGGCGTCCCCGGGGCCCCGGATGCCCGACTCCGCCACCTTCACCACGCCGTCGGGGATGGCCGACGCCACCCGCACGGCGCGGTCGGTGTCCACCTCGAAGGTGGCGAGGTCCCGCTGGTTGACGCCGACCACGGTGGCGCCCACGGCCAGGGCCCGCCCCGCCTCGGCCTCGTCGTGCACCTCCACCAGGGCGTCGAGCCCCACGTCGGCGGCGAGCGCCAGGAAGCGCCCCAGCTCGTCGTCGGACAGGGCGGCCACGATGAGCAGCACGGCGTCGGCGCCGATGAGGCGGGCGTCGCAGACGTCGCGCTCGGACACGGTGAAGTCCTTACGCAGCACCGGCAGGTCGGTGGCGGCCCGGGCTTCGCCCAGGTCGCTCGGCGAGCCGCCGAAGAACTCGGCGTCGGTGAGGACGGACAGGCACGTGGCACCACCGTCGGCGTAGGCCTTGGCCAGCACCCCCGGGACCGCCTCGGGCGCCAGGTCGCCCAGCGACGGAGAGCGCTTCTTCACCTCGGCGACGACCGCCAGCCCGTCCGCCGCCGCCAGTGCGGCCGCGAACCCCCGGGTGGGCCCCTCCGACCGCGCCGCCTCGACCAGCTCGTCCAGCGGCCGGGGGTCGAGCGCGGCGGCCCGGCGGTGGGCGTCGAGGATGGTGTCGAGGTAGGTCGCCACAGCCTCCCCAGCCTAGGGGCGACCCCGTCGACCGGCCGCACCGGACCGGGTTCACACTTCCCTCACGGGCGGGTGCCACCCTTTCGGTGTGCGGTCCGACCAGGGCACCATCGTCGTCGTCGAGGACGACCCGAACATCGCCGACCTGGTCGACCTCTACCTGCGGCGCGAGGGCTGGCGCGTCCTCCAGGCGACCGACGGCTCCCGCGGGCTCGAGCTGGTCGACCGGGAGCGCCCCCGGCTGGTGGTCCTGGACGTCGGGCTGCCGGGCGGCATGGACGGGCTCGAGGTGTGCCGGCGCCTGCGGTCGGGCGAGCGGACGGCCGCCGTCCCGGTGGTGATGCTGACGGCCCGCGACGGCGAGGTCGACCGGGTGCTCGGCCTCGAGCTGGGCGCCGACGACTACATCACCAAGCCCTTCTCGCCCCGCGAGCTGGTGGCCCGGGTCAGGGCCGTCCTCCGGCGGGCGGACGGGCCGCCGCCCGCTCCGACGGGCATCCTGCGGGCCGGGGACGTCACCGTGGACACCGCCCGGCGGGAGGCGTCGGTGGACGGGACGGCCGCTCCGCTGGCCACCCGGGAGTTCGACCTGCTCCGCCACCTGGCCGAGAACCCCGGCCTGGTGCTCACCCGGCGCCAGCTGCTCGACGCCGTCTGGGGCGCCGACTGGTTCGGCGACGAGCGGACGGTGGACGTCCACGTCCGCCAGCTGCGCCGCAAGCTGGGCGACGCCCTCCCCCTCGCCACCGTGTGGGGCGTGGGCTACCGGCTGGGCTGAACCGGGGGTGACGTGCGCCGACGGCTGACCGTGGCGATCGTGGGCGTGGTGGCCGCCGCCCTCGTGGTCGCCGGCATCGGCACCCTGGTGCTGGCCCGCTCGGCCGCCCGCCACCAGACGGAGGACGACCTGGTCGAGCAGGCACAGGCCCTGGCGGAGGCGGCCGAGGGGCTGCAGCGGCCGGGCGTGCTCAACGCCCTGCGGCGCTCGCTGCGCCTGGAGGGCGCCGCCGTGGTGCCCCTGGCCCGGCCCGGGCTGCGGCCCCGGTTCGAGGCCGTCGGCAGCCCCGTCGAGCTCGATCCCGCCGAGATCGACCGGCTGCGGTCCGGTTCCACCGTGTCGGGCTGGGAGGGCGACCTCGCCTACGCCGCCGCACCCCTCGCCGCCGGGGGCGCGGTGCGGTTCCTCGCCGCCGTCGTGCTCACCCGCTCGACGCCGTCGGGCCTGGGCGTCGCCCTGCCGTGGTTCGTGGTGTCGGCGGCGCTCGCCCTCGTCGCCGCCGCGGCGGTCGCCGACCGCCTGGGCCGCCGCTTCGCCCGGCCCGTGTCCGCCGCCGCCGACGCCGCCCGGCGCATCGCCGCCGGGGACCTGGACGTGCGGGTCGACCCGGGCGGCCCGGGGGCCGAGGGGGAGCTGTCCCGGCTGGCCGAGGCGGTGAACTCGATGGCGGCCGACCTGGAGCGGGCCCGCGGCGTGCAGCGCCGGTTCCTCCTGTCGGTGTCGCACGAGCTGCGCACGCCGCTCACCTCGGTGCGGGGGTTCGCCGAGGCCATCGCCGACGGCGCCGCACCCGACTCGCGGCGGGCGGCCGAGGTGATCGGTGCCGAGGCCCGGCGGCTGGAGCGGCTGGTGGGCGACCTGCTCGACCTGGCCAAGCTCGACGCCCGTGCCTTCTCGCTCGACCTGGGCACCGTCGACGCGGCCGCCGTCGCCGCCGACACGGCCGAGGGCTTCCGGCCGGCGGCCGACGCCGCCGGGGTCACCCTCGTCGTGTCGGGAGCGCCGGCCCCGGCCACCGCCGACCCGGTCCGGCTGGCCCAGGTGGTCGCCAACCTCGTCGAGAACGCCCTGAAGTTCGCCGCCTCCCGCATCGAGGTCACCACCACCAGCGAGGCGGACCGGGTGGAGGTGGCGGTGGCCGACGACGGCCCGGGGATCCCCGGCGCCGACCTCCCACACGTCTTCGAGCGGCTGTACCAGTCGTCCCGGCCGGCGGCCCGCCAGGTCGGGTCCGGCCTCGGCCTCGCCATCGTGGCCGAGCTGGCGGCGGCCATGCAGGCGGACGTGCGGGCGGCATCCCGGCCCGGCGCCACCCGCATGACCGTGCGGCTGCGGGCGGCCGGGCCCGCCGCTACCGGGGGCGGGTCGTCGCCGTCGGCGCCCTCGTCGTCGTCGTAGCCGGCCGCGTCGTCGTAGCCCCGGGCCGGGTCGTGGTGGTGGCGCCGGGGGCGGTGATGGTCGTCGGTGCCGGCGGTGGCGGCGGTTCGGCGCACGCCGGCAGGGCGATCTCGAACGGCTCGACGCCGCCAACCACCAGGCGCAGCGGCTGGACGCCGGTCGCCCGGCACACGACCTGCCAACGGGCCTGACCGCCGGCGTCGGTGGCCGTGGCCGCCGGGGGGACGACGGACCAGGCGGCGCCGGCGATCTCCACGGGCGTGGCGGCGCGCGGCGTCCCCCGGACGACGCCCTCGGCGTCGACGCTGCGGGACGTGACCTGCACGGCGAGGGTGGCCGGCTCGCCCACCCGGGGCGGGCTGGGCGCGATGGCGGGCACCGCGAAGGTGCCGACGTGGACGGCCACCTTCTGCTCCACCGGAGCCGTCTCCCGGTAGCCGACGTAGACGAAGGAGGGCTCGGTCTGCGCCAGGTCGGGCGCCCGCCACGCCCGGATCCGGTAGCGGCCCCCGAGGACGTTGGGCAGCGACCACGCGCCGTCCTCCCCCGAGAGCACGTCCGTGCGGGCGGCGGCGTCGCCCACCAGTCGCTCGACCCGCACGTTGGCGCCCAACACCGGCAGGCCGTCGGGACCGACGACGCGGCCCCGCACGGTCGCCAGGCCGGGGCCCATCACGACGGTGGTCGTGGTGGTGCGGCCGGGGGCGACGGGGAGTGCGACGGCGCGGTAGTCGGGCGGCGCCGTGGTGGGCGGGCGGGCCGCCCAGCACGGCGGCCCGCC
>DATLFN010000133.1 GCA_035540975.1 Acidimicrobiales bacterium | reverse complement strand
GGATGCTCCATCAGGACCGTCGAGGTCTCCTCCGCGGTCATAACCGACCTATCTACCCCGATCGCCGCCGGAACAACGCCGGCAGATCGCGGCCCGGCGCGCGGTGCTCGTTATGATCCGCGGGCTCTCGGGTCGAACGGGGCGCCAACGGGAGGGAGATGGGGATGCACCGTCGGATCGGCATGCTGTGGCTGGTCGTGGCCGCTGTGCTGTCCGGGGCCTGCGGCGGCGATGACGGCCCGACCCAGACCGGAGGGGCGCCCGAGCCGCCGATCCGGCTGGGGGCCATCTTCAACATGACGGGCCCCAACGCCACGCTGGGCCAGGAGGAGCTGGCCGGCGCCGAGGCGGCCGTCGCCAACGGGTGGGGCGACGCCCGCCGCCTGGTCGCCATGGGGGCGTCGGCGGGCGGCATGACCGCCCTGCTGCTCCTGGCCCGCCGGCCCCACCTGTGGGCGGCCGGCATCGCCGCCTACCCCGTCGTGGACCTCGAGGGCCTGGCCGCGGCCACCCACCGGTTCGAGGCGCACTACACCGTCGGGCTCGTCGGCCCCCTCCCCGAGACCGCCGCCCTGCACCGCGCCCGGTCGCCGACGGCCGTCGCCCACCACATCTCGGCGCCGCTGCTCCTGCTCCACGGCAGCGACGACGAGGTGGTTCCGGCCGCGCAGTCGCGGGACCTGGCCAGCGTCCTGCGGGCGCGCGGCGCGGCCGTCGAGCACCACGAGTACGAGGGCGAGGGCCACGGCTGGAGGTCCCCCGCCACCGTGGCCGACGAGCTCGACCGGACGGATTCGTTCCTTTCGCGCCACGTGCCGCCCCGACCTGCTGATATGGGGCGATGACCACCAACTTCTGCCCCGGCTGCGGCGCGGAGTACGAGCCCGACGTCGCCGTGTGCACCGAGTGCGGCGTGCTGCTCGACACCGACGGGGCCCTCGTCTACGAGATGGACGGCTGGGAGCAGGGCGAGCGCGACGCCCTGTCGGCGTTGCTCTCCGACGAGGACATCGCGCACCGCTGGGACGGCGACGACCTCTTCGTCCCGGAGGAGGCGGAGGCGCGGGTGGACGGCCTCCTCGACCGGGTCGAGTTCCCCGACGCCCTCGAGGCGGTGGGCGCCGAGGCGGACGACGAGGTGGACGACGAGGCGGTGTACGCCGTGATGTCCGACCTGTTCGTCGCCGCCGACCGGCTGGCCAGGGAGCGCGTGGTGGACGTCGAGATGGCGGGAGAGCTGGCCACGGCGTCGGCCGCCGCGTCCAACGCGCCGCCGCCCTACGGCGTGGAGCCGGCCACGTGGAAGCAGGTCCAGCAGATGGCCGAGGGGATCGTCGCCTCGCTGGAGGCGGAGGCCGACGACGACGTCGTCAACCGCGAGGCCACCGCCCTGCGGGACCTGCTGCGCCGCTACGTGTAGCCGACCGGGCGCCAGTACGGTTCGACGGTGGTCCTGGCCGAGATCGAGGTTCGGCACTCACGCGCCATCGCGCCGACCCGCCGTGTGGCGCTGGGCGATCTCTACCTGCCGACGGACCCGCCCAACTACGGCGGGCTGCTCCTCGCCGCCATCCTGGGCGCCTGGGCCGCCACGCTGCCCGACGACGTCCGCGACGGGGTGGACCGGCTGCTGTGGGAGCTGGAGTACGGCGGTCGGGTCGCCCAGCCCCGCCTCCGCCACCGGTTCCAGACCGACGTGGTGGGCCTCGACCGCAGCCACCACCGCCTGGTCGACGAGGACGGCGAGCCGGTGCTCCGCCTGGACGACCACGGCGCCCCGCTGCCCCAGATCCTGGCCGCCGTCTACGCGGCGGCCCGGCTGGAGTCGAGGGCCCGGCCGGCGGTGTTCCGGCTCCTGCGGCGGGCCACCCGCTGGGAGGGCGGCCCGGACCCCAAGCTCCTCCAGTACCTGTCCAGCGACGAGGCCGCCTTCCGCCGTCCGCAGGCCAAGGGGGACGAGAAGTGGGCGCTCCAGGTCCTCGGCTTCTCCAACCGCAGCGAGCCGCCCCGCAGCGACATCCTGCGGAGGTTCCGGACGCTGGTCCGCGACGCCCACCCCGACCACGGCGCCGAGATGGCGGGCGCCGGGGAGCGCATCACCGACCTGGCCGAGGCCAAGCGCATCCTCCTCACCGAAGGGTGACACGGCGCCGGTGACCGCCGCGCCCACCGCCGCCCTCCTGCTCACGCCGGGGGCCTCGGCCTCGCGCGACCAGCCCGCCCTGGTGGCCATCGACGATGCGGTGGCCGCCGCCGGCGTGGCCGTGGAGCGCATGGACTTCCCGTACAAGAAGGCCGGCCGCCGGGCCCCCGACCGCCCGCCCGTGCTCGTGTCGGCGGTGGTCGAGGGTGCCGCCGCCCTGGCCGCTTCCGCCGGCGTGGCGCCCGGGCGCATCGCCCTCGGCGGCCGGTCCATGGGAGGGCGGATCTGCTCCATGGCGGCCGCCGACGGCCTGCCCTGCCTCGCCCTGGTGCTCGTGTCCTACCCGCTGCACCCACCGGGGCGGCCCGACAAGCTGCGGGTCGACCACTTCCCCCGGCTCGACGTCCCCTGCCTGTTCGTCTCGGGCACCCGCGACGCGTTCGCCGGGCGCGACGAGCTGGAGGAGCACACGGCCGCCATACCCGGGGGGGCGACGCACGTGTGGCTGGAGGGCGGCGACCACGGGCTGCGGGGCCGCGACGCCGCCGTGGCCGAGGCGGTCGCCGCCTGGCTCACGCCGGTGGTCCGGGCGGGGCGTCCTCGGGGTTGAGGTCCTCCAGCTCGGTGTGGGCCGTCTCCGGGTAGGCGAGCAACACGAGGAGGGCGAGGGCGGCGGGACCGAGGGCGAGGAGGGCGAGGGCGGGCCCCAGCCGGCCGAACGAGTCGGCGAGCAGCCCGGCCCCGACCAGCCCGACCACGCTGCCGGCCCGGCCCAGCACGGCGATGATGCCGTTGGCCCGTCCCCGCAGCGACGTCGGGAACAGCTCGGGCCCGTAGACGCCGAGGGCGGGGATGGTGGCGCCGCCCACGATCGAGCCGATGGTCGACCACGCCCACATGCCCCAGCCCGACGTCTGGTACATGAGGACGGTGGCCCCCACGCCGGCCAGCAGGGCGACGGCCCCGACCGTCCGC
Source organism: Acidimicrobiales bacterium (assembly GCA_035540975.1). NCBI lineage: Bacteria > Bacillati > Actinomycetota > Acidimicrobiia > Acidimicrobiales > Acidimicrobiales bacterium. The sequence continues at coordinate 2,363 of DATLFN010000133.1, read as the reverse complement.
CGGCCCCGCTCGGCCAGTCGGCCGCCGACCACCACGCCGATGCCCCCGGGCGTGGCCGTGAGGATGGTGAAGAGGGAGATCTGGGCGCCGCTGAAGCCCCGCTCGGTGCGCAGGTACTCGTTGCCGAACTGCGACGCCGGCGCGAAGAACAGGTTGAACAGGAAGGCCGACACCGCCAGCAGCCAGAAGCGCCGGCCGTGCCCGGCCATCCCGGCCCGCTCGTGGGGCGCCTGGAAGCGCCGGCTCTCCGACAGCCGGGCACCCACGGCGCGCACGGCCGGCAGCCCGAGCAGGCCGAAGGCGAACAGGAGGCGCCACCCGCCGGCCAGGTCGGCGAGGCGGAGCAGGAACACGCACAGGCCGGCCCCCAGGGCGGCGGTCATGGCGAGCAGGCTCACCGCGTAGGCGCGCGACCCCTTGGGCATCTCCTCGGCGGCGGCCACCGTGAGGACGATCACGGCGGCCGTGACGAACCCCCGGGTCACCACCTGGCTGGCGGCCAGGAAGGCGAGCGACGGCGCCAGGGCGGCGGTGGCGGTGAGGATGCAGCCGGCGGTGCTGGACAGGAGGAGGACCCGGCGGCGGCCCCGCCGGTCGGCCATGGCGACCAGCACGAGGGCAACGGCGACGTCGGCCCGCACCGCCGCCAGGGCAACGCCCTGGGCGCCCTTGCCGGCGCCGAACTCGTCTGCCGCGAACGTGATCGTCTGGGTGAGGACGGTGCCGAGGTAGCCGACGACGACGGACAGGGCGCACAGGGCGGCCAGCATCTGGGCGGCGCGCGGGTCGAGGCGGTCGGGCGGCGCCCACCAGGGGACGCCGTGCCCGGGCGCCAACCGGGACAGCTCCCGCCGGACCGGCCAGCGGAACAGCGGCCCGAAGAACGGCAGGTCGAGCCGGTACTCGACGGTCTGGCGGACCCGGTGGCGGCCGCCGCCCAGCGCCTCGGTGGTGACCGTCCGCCGGTAGTCGGCGACCGGCCCGCCGGCCGCCTCGAAGACGCCGTCGCCGGCCGCCTGCTCCAGCACCACCCGCCGCCGCGGCTCGAGGGCGGCCGCCAGCCCGGCGTCGTCGACGACGGCCTCCGTGGTCGCCGTGCGCGGCGCGCTCACCCCGTGAAGGTGGCGAACAGCTCGGCGTAGACGGCGGCGGCGTCGACCAGCTGGTCGACGGCCACCCACTCGTCGTTCGTGTGCGCCTGGGCGATCTCCCCCGGCCCGCACACCACGGCGGGGATGCCCGCCTGGTTGCGGACGAACCGGGCGTCGGTGGTGAAGCGCATGCCGATCACCGGGGCATGGCGCCCGAGCACGGCGGCGAACGCCGACTGCACCTGCGCCACGAACGGGTGGTCCCGGTCCAGCTCCGAGGCCTCGCCGACGACGTCCGGTTCGAGGTCGTAGCGGAGGTCGGGGTCGCCGATGGCGTCGATGCGGGCCCGCAGCTCGGCCTCCGCCGACTCCCTCGTGGCGCCCGGCAGCAGGCGGCGGTCGGCGACGACGGTGCAGCGCTCGGCCACCGTGTTGTGGCCCGTGCCGCCCTCGATGACGCCGATGTTGCAGGTGGGCCGCCCGAGCAGCTCGTGGTCCTCGTCCCCGAAGTCGGCGCCGTGGAGGGCGAGGACGACCTTGGCGGCCTTCTCCACGGCCGACACGCCCTCGCTGGGCTGGCTGCCGTGGGCGGGCCGGCCGTGCACGGTGATGGTGGCGGTGAACAGGCCCCGCTCGGCCACGCACACGGCCAGGCCGGTGGGCTCGGGCACCAGGCAGGCGTCGCCGCGGACCCGTCCCGCGGCGACGAGGGCGCCCGTCCCCCTGGCCCCGCCCCGCTCCTCGTCGGCGACGAGGTGGAACGCCACGTCGCAGGCGGGCGGGCGACCGGCCCGGCGCAGGGCGGCCAGGGCCTCGACGGCGGCGGCGATGCCGCCCTTCATGTCCGCCGTGCCCCGCCCGTAGAGGCGGCCGCCGTCGAGCTCGCCGGCGAAGGGGTCGCGCGTCCAGCCCGCCCGGTGGACGGGGACCACGTCGAGGTGGCCGTTCACGATCAGCACGGGCCCGTCGCCGGGGCCGACGGTGGCCAGCAGGGAGGCCCGGCCCGGCTCCGGCTCGAACTCCTCGAAGCGGGCGCCCAGCGGCGCGAGCATCTGGCGGCAGGCGCCGATGGCGTCCCGCTCGCGCCCGGGCGGGTTCTGGGTGTCCACCGCGACCAGGGCGCGGGCCCGCTCGACCAGGGCGTCGGCGTCCACGGCGCTGCGCACCGGCGTGAGCATACGGTTTCGCCTCCGGGCCGAGGTGGCCGGGCGGCCCCGCCGTGCCGGCGCGGCGGGTTGTCGGGTATGGCGGGGTCCGGATGGGCCGGGGGCG
>DATLFN010000132.1 GCA_035540975.1 Acidimicrobiales bacterium | reverse complement strand
GGACCGCCCCGGCGGTCCGGGCGGCCGCCCGTCCGGCCCCGGCGGTCCCGCCCGCACGGGCGGCGCGCCGCGGACCGGCGGCTTCCCGCCCCGGCCCGGCGGCGCCCCCGGCGGCGCCGGCGGCGGAGGCGGCTTCGGCGGCCGCCCCGGCGGGCCCGGCACCGGCTTCGGCGGCCGTCCCGGTGGGGGCGCCCCGGGGGGTGGCCCCGGTGGCTTCGGCGGCCGTCCCGGCGGCGGCCCCGGTGGCCGCGGCCGCCCGCCCCGTCGCAAGGGGGGGCGCCGGCGCCGGCCGCTGGAGGAGCTGGAGCCGTTCGACCCGAGCAAGGGCTACGCCCCGTCGAACGTGCCCGTCCCGATGGGCGAGATCATCGTCGAGCGGGGCTCCACCGCCCAGGACCTGGGCCCCAAGCTGAACCGCTCGGCGGGCGACATCATCCGCTTCCTGTTCCTCCAGGGCGACATGACCACGGCCACGTCGCCCCTCTCCGACGAGGCCATCGAGCTGTTCGCGGCCGAGGTCGGCGCCACCGTGCGCCTGGTCGACCCCGGCGAGGAGAAGGAGGCCGCCCTCCAGAAGAAGTACTTCGAGGACGACGACGAGGACGACGACGACGACCTGCTCCGGCCCCGGCCCCCGGTGATCACCGTCATGGGCCACGTCGACCACGGCAAGACCAAGCTGCTGGACCGCATCCGCGAGGCCAACGTGGTCGAGGGGGAGGCGGGCGGCATCACCCAGCACATCGGTGCCTACCAGGTGGAGAAGGACGGCAAGCTCCTCACCTTCATCGACACCCCCGGCCACGAGGCGTTCACGGCCATGCGGGCCCGGGGAGCCAACGTCACCGACATCGTGATCCTGGTGGTGGCGGCCGACGACGGCGTCATGCCGCAGACGATCGAGGCGCTCGACCACGCCAAGGCGGCCGAGGTCCCGATCGTGGTGGCGATCAACAAGATCGACCGCGAGCAGGCCGACCCCACCCGCGTCATGCAGCAGCTGTCCGAGCTCGGACTCACCCCCGAGCAGTGGGGCGGCGACACGATCATGGTGGAGCTCTCCGCCCTGCAGAACCTGGGCGTCGACGACCTGCTCGAGCAGCTGCTCCTCGTGGCCGAGGTCCAGATCGCCGACACCCTCGTCGCCAATCCCGAGGCCCGGGCGCGGGGCGCCGTGCTGGAGGCCAACCTCGATCCCGGCCGCGGCCCCGTCGCCACCGTCATGGTCGAGAACGGCACCCTGCGGGTGGGCGACGCCATCGTGGCGGGCGCCGCCTGGGGCCGCGTCCGCGCCCTGCTGGACGACCGGGGCGACAAGATCAAGGAGGCGCCGCCCTCCACGCCCGTCCAGGTGCTCGGGTTCTCCGACGTGCCCAGCGCGGGCGACGACTTCCGCGTGACCGCCACCGACAAGGTGGCCCGCGACATCGCCGAGCAGCGCGAGCAGCGCTTCCGGTCGGCCGACCTGCGCAAGACGCCGTCCATGGCGGGCACCACCGCCCGCCTGGAGGACATCTTCGAGCAGATCCAGCGGGGCGAGACCGCCACCCTCAACCTGATCCTCAAGGCCGACGTGCAGGGCTCCCTGGAGGCTGTCACCGAGAGCCTCAAGAAGCGCGAGCGGGACGAGGTGAAGCTCAGCTTCGTCCACCGGGCCGTGGGTGGCATCACCGAGAACGACGTCCAGCTGGCCACCGCCTCCAACGCCACGATCATCGGCTTCAACGTGCGCCCGGACCGCAACGCCCGGGCCATGGCGGAGTCGGAGAACGTCGACATCCGCACGTACGAGATCATCTACAAGCTGATCGAGGACATCGAGGCGGCCATGGTCGGCATGCTGGCGCCGGAGTACGTGGAGGTCGTCACCGGCGAGGCCGAGGTGCGCGAGGTCTTCAGCGTCCCCCGGGTCGGGAAGGTGGCGGGGTGCTACGTCCGCAACGGCGTCATCACCCGGGGCTCCAAGGTGCGCTTCCTCCGCGAGGGCGTGGTCATCTGGAACGGGACGATCACCTCGCTCAAGCGGTTCAAGGACGACGCCCGCGAGGTCCAGACCGGCTTCGAGTGCGGCATCGGCCTGTCGGACTTCCAGGACCTGAAGGCGGGCGACGTCATCGAGACCTACGAGGAGCGCGAGGTCCCACGCACGTAGCGCACCTCCGGGTCGACCTGCGCATCCCGCTCAGCCATTCGCTCAAGGAGAAGCGGGCCGTGGTCAAGCCCATCCTCGAAGGGGCCCGGCGGCGCTGGTCGGTGGCGGCCGCCGAGGTGGGCCACCAGGACCGGTGGCAGCGGGCCGAGCTGGGCTTCGCCGCCGTGGGCCCCGACGCCGGCATCGTGGAGGACGTCCTGCGCCACGTCGAGCGCTTCGTGTGGTCCTTTCCCGAGGCCGAGGTGCTGGACAGCTCGGTCGGGTACTCGGAGGTCGACGCCGGTGCCTGACGGGGCCCGGGGCCGCCGCTACCCCCGCATGGTGCGGGTCAACGAGGTGGTCCGCGAGGTCGTGGCCGAGGAGCTGGAGCGCCTGTCGGACGGCGACGAGCGCCTCGGGCTGGTCACCGTCACTGCCGTGGACGTCGACGGCGACCTGCGCCACGCCCGCGTCCTGCTCAGCTCGCTGCCCCCACCTGCCGAAGAGGCTCTCGAGGACCATCGGGTGCGGATCCAGGCGGCCATCGGCCGGCAGGTCCGTCTCAAGCGGACGCCTCAACTTTCCTTCTCGGTCGACCCTGCGGTAGAGAGTGGGAAGCGGGTTGAGGACATCCTCCGCGACCTGCGACTGGCGGAAGGCGACGATGCTGACGGATGAGCTGGACCGAGCGGCGGAGGCGATCGACGCGGCGCCCGAGGTCGCGCTCGCCTGCCACGTGACGCCCGACGGCGACGCCCTCGGCTCGCTCCTCGCCCTCCACGAGCTGTGCCGGGCCAACGGCAAGCCGTCCATCGCGTCGTGGTCCGAGCCGTTCGAGGTGGGGCCCCACTACCGCTTCCTGCCCGGGCTGTCGCTGGCGACCAAGCCGGCCGACTTCCCGGCCGAGCCCGACCTGATGATGACGTTCGACTGCGCGTCGATCGAGCGCCTGGGCCAGCTGGCCCCCGCCGCCCGGGCCTCCCGCTCGCTGGTCGTGGTGGACCACCACGCCAGCAACGACCGCTTCGGCACCATCAACCTGGTCGATCCGGACGCGGCCGCCACCGCCGTGGTGGTCCGCCGGCTGGCGGCCCGCCTGGGCTGGGCGCTCAACCACGACGCGGCGGTGTGCCTCTACACCGGCCTGGTCACCGACACCGGGCGCTTCCAGCACTCCAACACCACCACCGAGGTCTTCGCCCTCGCCCAGGAGCTGGCGTCGTTCGACCTGCCCATCGCCGCCATGAGCCGGCAGCTGTTCGAGGAGCACCGCTTCGAGTACCTCCAGCTGGTCGGGGACTGCATCGCCCGGGCCCGGCTCGACCCCGACCTGCACCTGGTGTCGACGTGGGTGACGACCGCCGACCTGGAGGCCCACGGCTGCACGCTGGAGGAGACCGAGGGCCTGATCGACATCATCCGGCGGGCCGCCGAGGCCGAGGTGGCGTGCGTGCTCAAGGAGGCCCCCGAGGGGATCCGGGTGTCGCTGCGGGCCGCCACCGCGCACGACGTCGCCAAGGTGGCCGCCCGCTTCGGAGGCGGCGGCCACCGCTACGCGGCCGGGTTCACCGCCCCCGGGTCCGTCCCCGAGGTGCTGGCCGCCATCAAGGGCGTCCTGGCCCAGGACCCCCCGCCGGCGCCGTCGAGTTGACCCCGATCGACGGCCTGGTGGTCGTCGACAAGCCGGCCGGGTGGACGTCGCACGACGCCGTCGCCCGCTGCCGCAGGGTGTTCGGCCAGAAGCGGGTGGGCCACGCCGGCACGCTCGACCCCGGCGCCACCGGGGTGCTGGTCGTCGGCCTGGGCCGGGCCACCCGCCTGCTGCGCTTCGTCACCGACCTGCCCAAGTCGTACGTGGGCGAGGTGGTGCTGGGCGTGGCCACCACGACCCTGGACGACGCCGGCGTCGAGACGGGCCGGTGGGACATGGCCGGCGTCCTCCTCGACGAGGTGCGGGCGGCGGCCACGACGCTGGTGGGCGAGATCGACCAGGTGCCGCCCATGGTGTCGGCCCTCCAGGTGGGCGGGCGGCGCCTCCACGACCTGGCAAGGGCCGGGGTGGAGGTGGAGCGGGCGCCCCGGCGGGTGACCGTCCGGCGCTTCGACGTGGTCCCGGCCGAGGAAGCCGGCGTCTTCCGCGTCGAGGTGGACTGCTCGTCCGGGACGTACGTGCGGACCCTGGCCGCCGACGTGGGGACGGCCCTGGGCGGCGGCGCCCACCTCCGCCGGCTGCGCCGGACGGCCATCGGCCCGTTCACCGTGGAGGAGGCCGTTCCCCTCGACGCCGTCGGGACCGACGCCGTGCTGCCCCCGGCGGCCGCCGTCCGCCACCTGGTGCCGGCGGTGGTGGCGCCCGAGGTGGCCGCCGCCGTGGCCACCGGGAAGGTGCTCGCCCCGGCCGATCTGGGCGTCTCGGGCGAGGGGCCGTGGGCCGTGCTCGACGCCGCCGGCACGCTCCTCGCCGTCTACGAGGGGCACGGCGAGGGGCGGGCCAAGCCGTCCGTCGTCCTCACGTGAGACGTCTGGCACCAGGAACCGGCACCATGGTGCCGGTTCCTGGTGCCGGACGGGGGCCTGGGTAGCCTCCTCGGGTGGACGTCCTCGCCGGCCTCGACGCCTGCCCGCGGCCCGAGCGGGGCACGGTCGTCACCATCGGCGCCTACGACGGCGTGCACCTCGGGCACCGGGCCCTGCTGGCCCGGGTGCGCCGCATGGCCGACGACCTGGGCGCGGCCGCCGCCGTCGTGACGTTCGACCGCCACCCGGCCACCGTGGTGCGCCCGGAGTCGGCGCCCCGCCTGCTCACCGACCTCGACCAGAAGCTGGAGCTGCTGGAGACCACGGGCATGGACTACGCCCACGTGATCCGCTTCGACGAGGAGCGGTCGAAGGAGTCGGCCGAGGACTTCGTCCGCGCCGTCCTGGTGGACTGCCTGGCCGCCCGGGCCGTCGTCGTGGGCCACGACTTCCACTTCGGGCACCGGCGCCGGGGCAACGTGCCGCTGCTCCAGCAGATGGGCGCCGAGCTCGGCTTCGACGTGCTCGGCATCAGCCTCCTGGCCGACGAGGCGGCGGGGGAGCCGGTGTCGTCGACCCGCATCCGCCGGCTGCTGGCGGCGGGCGACGTCGTCTCCGCCTCCGCTCTCCTCGGCCGCACCCACGAGGTGCGGGGCACGGTGGTCCAGGGCGACCGGCGGGGCCGCCGGCTGGGGTACCCGACGGCCAACGTGGTCGTCCCCGCCGAGATCCTCCTGCCGGCCGACGGCATCTACGCCGGCTGGTACCGCCGGCCCGACGGGTCGGCGCACCGCACGGCCATCTCCCTCGGGCGGCGCGCCACCTTCCACCCCGACGCCGAGGCGTCCGTGCTCGAGGCCTACCTGCTCGACTTCGACGGCGACCTCTACGGCGAGCGGGCGGGCGTGCGCTTCGTGGCCCGCCTGCGCGACGACGCCCGGTTCGACTCGGTCGACGCTCTGGTCTCCCAGATCGACGCCGACGTCGCCAACGCCCGAGCCGTCCTCGCCTGAGCGCCGGCGCGCGACCGGCGGCCGTGCGGCCGGGCCGCGCTGGTTCTCTGGACGGATTGCACCGCGGTGCGGTGCGGAGCGTCCACAGAACGGGCCGCCGCCCGGTCGGGATCGGATTCAGTCCTCGGTGGGGTGCTCCGAGCGCAGGCGCTTGCGCTCCGACTGCTGGCGCTTGGCCTCCAGCCGCCGCTCCTTGGCCCCCTTGGAGGGGCGGGTGGGCCGGCGGGGCACCTCCACCCGGAGGGCGTCGGCCAGGCGGGCACGGAGGCGCTCGAGGGCGAGGTCCCGGTTGCGGGACTGCGAGCGGGAGTCGGAGGCCACCACGCGGACCACGGGCCCCAGGCGTTCCAGCAGGCGGGCCCGCTGGCGCGGACCGAGCGACGGCGACCGGGCGACGTCGAAGCGCACCTCGACCCGGGTGTCGGCCGTGTTGGCGTGCTGGCCGCCAGGGCCACCGGACCGGGAGAACCGCCAGTCCAGCTCGTCGGTCGGGATGCGCAGGGACGGGCTCACGCGCAGCTCCTCGGGCACGCCGATGACCGTACCGGGGGTTTCCCCCTGGTCCCTGCTAACCTGCTCGGAGCGCTGCGGCGACCGCCGGAGCGCGCCCCAGACGCAATCAGAGGTTCGAATCGCTCCATGCCCGACAAAGCGGCCACCATCGCCGACCACCGGCTGCACGAGACCGACACGGGCTCGCCCGAGGTGCAGATCGCGCTGCTGAGCCAGCGCATCGACCACCTCACCGCACACCTCAAGATGCACAAGGGCGACCATCACACCCGTCGAGGCCTCATGAAGATCATCGGCCAGCGTCGCCGGCTGCTCGACTACGTCAAGTCCAACGACGTCGAGCGCTACCGGACGATCATCGGCCGGCTCGGCCTTCGCCGGTAACAACCCAGAGCACCACCGCGAGCGGCCCCGAGGGCCGCTCGTTCCATACCGAAGGCGGTGACGGCGTCAGCTGCCAGTGGCCACGGGCCCGCTCCGGCGGGAACGTGACCACTGGGAACTGGCCCGGCCGCCGCCCCTCCTGAGAGGAGCGCAAGTGGCAGAGGCCATTTCCGTCTCCGGTCCCGTCACCGGGACCGACAAGACCCTTTCCTTCGAGACCGGCAAGCTCGCCGCCCAGGCGGGCGGCGCCGTCGTGACCCGCATCGGCGACACGGTGGTCCTGGTGGCCGCCACCGCCGCCAAGAGCGTGCGGGAGGGGATCGACTTCTTCCCCCTCACGGTGGACGTCGAGGAGCGCATGTACGCGGCCGGGAAGATCCCCGGCTCGTTCTTCCGCCGTGAGGGCCGGGCCACCGACCAGGCCATCCTCACCTGCCGGCTCATCGACCGCCCGCTGCGCCCGTCGTTCCCCGAGGGGTTCCGCAACGAGGTCCACGTCGTGGCCACCGTGCTGAGCGCCGACCAGCACAACCCCCACGACGTCATCGCCATCAACGCCGCCTCGGCCGCCCTGATGGTGTCCGACATCCCCTTCGACGGTCCCATCGGCGCCGTGCGCATCGCCTACGACACCGAGGGCGGCTGGGTCCCCCACGCCACCTACCAGGAGGGCGACGCCGCCACCTTCGAGCTGGTCGTGGCCGGCCGGGCCCTGGACGACGGCGACGTGGCGATCATGATGGTGGAGGCGGGCGGCACCGAGAACGCCTGGAGGTACTACCAGGAGGGTGCGCCCAAGGTCACCGAGGAGGTCATCGCCTCCGGCCTGGAGGCGGCCAAGACCTGGATCAAGGAGTCGATCGAGCTCCAGCGCCAGCTGGTCGACAAGGCCGGCACCAAGGAGACGCTCGCCTTCGAGTCGGCCAAGGACTACGGCGACGACGTCTGGGAGGCGGTGAAGGAGGCGGGCGCCGGCCCCATCGGCGAGGCCGTCACCATCCCGGGCAAGACCGAGCGCAACACGGCGCTGGAGGCGGCGGCCGGGACCGTCAACGCCGCCCTGGCCGAGGCCTTCGCCGGCCGCGAGAAGGAGATCAAGGCCGCCGTCCGCAGCCTCACCAAGGCGCTCATCCGCAAGCGGATCGTGGAGCAGGGCTTCCGCATCGACGGCCGCGGCCCGACCGACATCCGGCCCCTCAGCGCCGAGGTGAAGGTCCTGCCGACCACCCACGGCTCGGGCCTGTTCCAGCGGGGCGAGACCCAGGTGCTCAGCGTCGCCACCCTGGGCATGCCCCGGATGGACCAGCTGCTGGACACCATCGGGACCGACGAGCGCAAGCGGTACATGCACCACTACAACTTCCCGCCCTTCTCCACCGGTGAGACCGGCTTCATGCGGGGCCCCAAGCGCCGGGAGATCGGCCACGGCCTGCTGGCCGAGCGGGCGCTGCTGCCCGTGGTCCCGCCGCTGGAGGAGTTCCCCTACGCCATCCGGGTGGTGAGCGACGTCCTGTCCTCCAACGGCTCCACGTCGATGGCGTCGGTGTGCGGCTCGACCCTCTCGCTGATGGACGCCGGCTGCCCCATCAAGGCGCCGGTGGCCGGCATCGCCATGGGCCTCGTCTACGCCGAGGGGAAGTACACGACCCTCACCGACATCCTGGGCGCCGAGGACGCGTTCGGCGACATGGACTTCAAGGTCGCCGGCACGGCCGAGTTCGTCACCGCCCTCCAGCTGGACACCAAGATCGCCGGCATCCCCGCCGACGTGCTCGGCCAGGCCCTCCAGCAGGCTCGCGACGCCCGCATGACGATCCTCGAGGTCATGGCCGGCGCCCTCGCCGAGCCCCGCTCCGAGGTGGCCGCCACCGCCCCCAAGATCGTCAGCATCACCATCCCGGTCGACAAGATCGGCGAGGTCATCGGTCCCAAGGGCAAGGTCATCAACGCCCTCCAGCAGGAGACGGGCGCCGACATCAACGTGGACGACGACGGCATGGTGGGCACCGTCACCATCGGCGCCAAGGACGGCGCAGCGGTGGAGGAGGCCCGCCGGCGCATCGAGCTGATCCTCGACCCGCCCAAGGCGCAGATCGGCGCCGTGTACACGGGCCGGGTGGTCAACGTCACCAAGTTCGGCGCCTTCGTGAACATCCTCCCGGGCCGCGACGGCCTGGTCCACATCTCCAAGCTGGGCCAGGGCAGGCGGGTGGAGCGGGTGGAGGACGTGGTCGACCTGGGCGACGAGATCACCGTCCGGGTGGACGACATCGACCAGCAGGGGAAGGTCTCCCTGTCGCCCGTCGGCGCCGATGGCGCCGACGCGAACGGCGAGGGCGGGCCTGCGGCCCGACGGCCCTCTCGTTCCGACGAGGCAGGCCCTTCGGGCGTCTCGCCGGTCGGCGCCTCGTCGGCGCCGAGGGCAGGGTCCGGTCCTGCGCCGACGGCGGGGGCGGAGACGGTGAGCTTCGAGGCGGAGTGGGAGTCGGAGGCGGCCAAGGAGTTCGGCGACCTCGGCCCCGCGCCCGTGTCGGGGACCAGCGGCGGCGAAGGGTTCGGGGGGGCCCGCCGGTCCGACCGGGACGACCGCGGCCCGCGCCGCAACCCGCGGCGGGGCGGGGGCGGCGGCCGCCGCTAGGCGCCGGTCCCTGCCTTGATCGAGACAACCGAGCTGGGCAACGGCATGACGGTCGTCACCGAGCGCACCCAGGGGATGCGCTCGGTGAGCGCCGGGTTCTGGGTCGGCACCGGGTCCAGGGACGAGGCGCCCGGGATGTTCGGCGCCTCCCACTTCCTCGAGCACCTGCTGTTCAAGGGCACCGCCGCCCGGACGGCCCGCCGGATCGCCGAGGAGGTCGACGCGGTGGGCGGAGACATGAACGCCTTCACCACCAAGGAGTACACGGCGTTCTACCTGCGCGTCCTCGACGACAGCCTCGGCCTCGGGCTCGACATCCTCTCCGACATCCTCTGGAGCCCGGCGTTCCGCCCCGAGGAGGTGGAGGCGGAGCGCCAGGTGATCCTGGAGGAGATCCTGATGCGGGCCGACGAGCCCGCCGACCTCGTCCACGAGGTGTTCACCGAGGCGCTGTTCCCCGACCACCCGGTGGGCCGCGAGGTGCTGGGCGACGAGGAGACCATCGAGGCCATGAGCCGCGAGGACATCGCCGCCTTCCACGCCCACCACTACCGGCCGGGCAACGTCGTCTTCGCCGCCGCCGGCCAGCTCGACCACGCCGCCGTGGTCGACGGCGTGGCCCGCCGCTTCGCCGGCGCCCGGGGCGGGGCCGCCCCCGACCGGGCCGTGCCGGTGGACCCGCCCCGGGCCCTGGCCGTCGACGCCCGTCCCACCGAGCAGGTCCACCTCGTGCTCGGCGTGCGCAGCCTCGACCGCCACGACGAGGACCGCTACGCCCTGGCCGTCGTGAACCACGTCCTGGGCGGCGGCCTGTCGTCGCGGCTGTTCCAGAAGATCCGGGAGGAGCGGGGCCTGGCCTACTCCGTGTACTCCTACCGGGCCGCCTTCGCCGACTCGGGGGCGCTGGCCGTCTACGCCGGCACGATGCCGTCCCGGGTGGCCGAGGTGGTCGGCCTGGTCCGCGACGAGCTGGACGCCATGGCCGGCCACGGGATCACCCCGCGCGAGCTGGAGGTGGCCAAGGGCCACCTGGTCGGGGAGATGGCGCTGTCGTTGGAGGACTCGGCCGCCCGCATGAGCCGGATCGGCCGCAGCCAGCTCGTCCACGGGACGGTGCTCACCGTCGACCAGGTGGCCGAGCGCATCGCGGCGGTGACCATGGAGGACGTCGAGCGGGTCGCCGCCACCGTCCTCGGGAACGAGCGGGTGCTGGCCGCCGTGGGCCCGGTGGACTCGGGCGAGCTCGACGTCGCCCAGGTAGCCTGACCCCCATCATCCGGGTCGGAGTGTTCGGCGCAGGGGGGCGAATGGGTTCCACCGTGTGCCGAGCCGTGGCCGACGACCCCGAGCTCGAGCTGGTCGCCGCCGTCGACCCCCACCACCGGGGGATCGACCTCCGCCAGGTGATCGGCGACGGAGGGGCCGGGATCCAGATCTCCGGCGACTGCGACGCGCTGACGTCCGCCGGCGCCGACGTGGCCGTCGACTTCACCCAGGCGGCCGCCGCCCGCGCCAACCTGCGGTGGTGCGCCGCCAACCGGGTCCACTCCGTGGTGGGCACCACCGGGCTGGGCGACGGCGACCTGGCCGAGCTGCGGGCCAACTTCACCGACGGCGTGAACTGCGTGGTGGCACCCAACTTCGCCATCGGCGCCGTCCTCATGATGCGCTTCGCCGAGATGGCGGCCCCGTGGTTCGAGACGGCCGAGGTCATCGAGCTGCACCACGACTCCAAGGTCGACGCGCCGTCGGGGACGGCCATGCTCACCGTCCAGCGCATGGCGGCGGCGTCGGGCGACTGGGCCCCCGACCCCACCACCGACGAGGTGGTCGCCGGGGCCCGGGGCGGCGACGCGGCGGGCATCCGGGTGCACTCGGTGCGCCTCCGCGGCCTGGTCGCCCACCAGGAGGTGCTGCTGGGAACGACGGGCCAGAGCCTCAGCATCCGCCACGACTCCTACGACCGCAGCTCGTTCATGCCCGGCGTGCTCGTGGCCGTCAAGGCGGTGGCGGACCGCCCCGGTCTCACCGTCGGCCTGGACCAGCTGCTGGACCTGTAGGGCCGGGCCGGGCGGCGGCCGCGGCGCACGGCTGGTCCGCCGGGTCGGGAGCCGACGACACGCTCGGTCCACGCCCGCCCGGCCCGCCCGGGTCGCGGCACCCGTCGCCGCCGCCGTGCCGGTACCGTCGATCCTGCGTGCCTGGATCGCTCGAGACGGCCGATGCGGCGCCGCCGCGGCGGCGACCATGATCGACCGGGTCACCCGCCGGCAGTTCCTCGCCGCCGCCGCCGGGCTGGCCGGATCGGCAGCTGCCGTCACCCTCCTGGGGGAGCACGTGTGGCCCCTGCTCGCCCGCGAGGACCTCATCCCCGGTCCCGCCCCGGAGATGCTGCTGTCGCCGATGGCGTGGGAGACGTCCGGCCACCAGCTCTCGTTCGTGGCCGTGGGCGACACCGGCAGTGGCGGGCGCCAGGCGATGGCGGTGGCGACGGCGATGGCACGGACCTACCAGCGCGCCCCGTTCGGCCTGGTCTCCCTCCTGGGGGACATCTGTTACTACGGGAGCATCGAGAAGCGCTTCGAGGAGGTCTTCGCCCGGCCCATGCGGCCGCTGACCGATGCCGGCGTCGGGTTCGAGCTGGCCATCGGGAACCACGACGACCAGCTCCGCCACACCGACGAGAGCCTGGCCGAGATCGCCGCCGAGCTGCGCCTGCTCGGGACGCCCGGCCTCTACTACACCGCCTCGCACGGCCCCGTGGACTTCTTCTACCTCGACTCCAGCGTCCCCGCGGTGTTCGGGAGCGGAGCACCCGACCAGTGGGACTGGTTCGACGACGCCCTGGCCCGCTCCACCAACCAGTGGAAGGTGGTGGCGCTGCACCACCCGCCCTACTCGTCGGGCCGCCACGGCTCCACGCCGGGGGCCCGCCAGAAGCTGGAGCCCCTCGTCCGCCGCTACGGCGTCGACCTCGTGCTCGCCGGCCACGACCACCACTACGAGCGGACCCACCCCATCGACGGCGCCACCTACGTGGTCAGCGGCGGTGGGTGCAAGACCACCTCGGTGGGGCGCAGCGACTTCACCGCTGTGGCCGAGTCCACCCTGCAGTTCCTGCACGTCGCCGTGCGGGGCGACCGCCTGGTGGGGACGTCGATCCGTCCCGACGGCAGCGTGGCCGACCGGTTCGCGCTGCGGGCCCGGGAGGGCCGGTGAGGCGCGAGATCGTCGACCGGGTGGCGCCCCCCGTCTACGCCGCCGTCGACTTCGCGGTGATCCTCGCCCCGGCGGTGGCGGTGAAGCTGGCCGCCGACCGGGGGGGCATGGGCGACGCCGAGGGCGTGGACCTCCTCGCGGCCAGCACCGTGCTCGGTCTCGTCCACGCCTTCTTCGCGTGGAAGCGCCTCCAGCACGAGGAGCACGTCGCCGTCCGCCGCGCCGACATGTGGATCTCGGCCGTCGACGCCCTGGTCGTGCTGGCCCTCGGCGCCACCGTGCTGCTGCTCGCCATCCTCTACGGGTTCGCCGACGAGCACGCGTCGGTGGCCGACCGGGGCTACCCCGTGGTGGTCCTGTGGACCGGGGTCCAGGTCGTAGCCGTCGTCGTCGCCGAGCTGACGGGGCGCTTCGTGTTCTGGTGGCTCGAGCCCCACCCGCGGACAGCCTCGGGGGCCCGTTCGTCGTCACCGGCGGCCCTGACGGGCACCGAGTGAGCGGGTCGGTCAGGGCCCGTCCTCGGTGGCGGGCTCGCCGTCGGCCGGCTCCACCGGGCGCTCGCGGGCCGCGTCCTCGAGCTCGCGTTCCAAGGTGCCGATCGACTTGAGCTCCGACCTGCCCCGCCGGCGCTGGTCCCAGATCCAAAAGCACACGGCGAGGATCGAGATCACCGTCAGCGTGGTGTTGTTGTTCGAGTAGAAGCGGTTGACCGCCCCCAGCGGCCCCTCGAAGAACTCGGCGAACCGGTACAGCAGGCTCACCACCGTGACCGTCCCGATGAGGTTGCAGGCCAGGAAGACGACGGGCCTCATCCCGGTGGCGCCGGCCAGCACGCACACGATGGCGCCCGGGAACAGGAACACCATCAGGGGGGCGGCCTTCCGGAAGCCCCGTTCCATGGCCCGCACCAGGCCCACGTCGTCGCCCAGGCGGCTCTCGATCCATCGCACCCCGGCGTCCCCGTAGAGGAAGCCGATCAGGTAGAAGAGCGGGTCGGAGACCAGCCGGCGCACGGTCGCCACCAGCAGGTAGGGGACGAAGTCCACCTTCTCCGCCACCAGGAGCAGGTAGCGGTTGCGGGGCTCCATGGCGACGAGCCACAGCGGGTGGTCACGCAGCAGGCGGGGGTGGAACATGTTCCCGAGCGTCCCGACGATCACCACGGCGATGATGGGGCCGAGGATGAACGCCAGGGTGCGGCGGTCGGGGCGCGGACGTTCGGGAGCGGTGGCGTCCAAGGTGGCCCGACGCTACCGCCCCGGCCGACGGGCATTGCCGCCGCCACCGCCATCGCCGGCTCGCCGGGCGATCCCGGCATCGGGGACGGCGCCTCCCGAAGGGCCGGAAATTCCCCCACAGGCGCAGGCCCCACCTGCCGAAGAAGCGGCCATGGCGATGCCCGTCGCGCCCGCGGCCCGATCCCTGCGGTCGCCGCGCGCCGGCGCCGGGCGGGCGTCCCTCGACGCCAGGGCATGACCCCGGCCCTCCTCCGGACGGCGCCGGGAGCGGGAGTGGGAGCACTGGCCGCCGTCCACGTGGCCTGGGCCGTGACCGGGCTGGGCGGCGAGACGGTCACCCGGCTGGCGTCGCGGGTCACCCTCGTCGTGGCCGCGCTCGTGGCGGCGGCGGCATGCCGGGACGCCGCCGCTCGGAGCGAGGGGCGGGCCGAGCGGGGCTGGGCGCTGCTCACCCTGGCCGCCCGGTGCTGGGCGGGGTCCCAGGCGATCGCGGCCGTGGGTGAGCTGGCGAGCGGGCGACGCCTCGCCGTCCCCTCGCTCGCCGACCTGCCGCGGGCGGCCGCCATGGTCGTCTCGGTCATGGCCGTCCTCGCCCTGGTGGGGCGGGAGGGCTCGCCCACGGCGCGCCTGCGCGGCGTCGTCGACGGGCTGCTGATGGCGGCGTCGGCCCTGTTCGTCTCGTGGGCCCTGGTGCTCGAGCGCCTCCACGGATCGGCGGGCGACGGGCCGGCCCGGGCCCTGGCCGTCGCCTACCCGCTGGGCGACGTGCTCATGGTGTCGCTGCTGCTGGCGGCCGCCGAGCGGGCGGACCGGAAGGTGCGGCGCACGTGGTGGCTCCTCGCCGCCGGCGTCGGCCTCTTCGCCGTGAGCCACGGGATGCTCGCCCACGCCGAGCTGGCGGGCTCGGAGACCCTCCCGTGGGCCCGGTCCACGACGTGGCTGGCGGCCTGCCTGGTGATCGGGCTGGCGGCCAGGACGGCGGGCCCGGCCGGCGCCGAGGGCGGGGCCGAGCCCGGGGCCGGCGGCACCGTCGCCGTCCTCGTCCCCTACGTCGCCCTCGGTCTGGCCGCCGCCCTCGCCCTCGGCCACCACCTCGAGCTGCGGGCGCCCGCCTTCCTGGCCGCCAACGGCGTCGTGCTCGTCGCCCTGCTCCTGGTTCGCCAGTTCCTCGCCCAGTTGGAGAACCTGGAGCTCAACCACCGGCTCGAGGAGCGCGTCCGCCGCCGCACCGCCGAGCTGCACCGGGCCGAGCGCCGCTTCCGCTCCATCGCCCGGCACGCGTCGGAGGTGCTCACCGTGGTCGACGCCGACGGCGTCGTCCGCTACCAGAGCGTCTCCGTGTCCCGGGTGCTCGGCTGGTCGCCCGAGGACCTGGTCGGGCGCCGTCTCGACGACGTGCTCGACGTCGGCGGCGGTGTGCCGGCCATGCACGTGGTCGGTGCCGTCCCTCCGCCGCCGGCGCCGCCGGCGACCATCCGCGGAACCCTGCGGCGGGCCGACGGCTCGGCGTGCCAGGCCGAGATCACCGTGAGCAACCTGCTCGCCGACGACGCCGTGCGCGGGCTGGTCCTCACCAGCCGGGACATCGGCGAGCGCGTCGCCCTGGAGGCCCAGCTCCGCCGCCAGGCCCTGAACGACCCCCTCACCGGCCTCGGGAACCGGGCGCTGTTCCGGGACCGGCTGGAGCACGCCATGGCCCGGACCAGGCGTCACCCCGAGCTCCTCGCCGTGGTGGTGATCGACCTCGACGGGTTCAAGCAGGTGAACGACAGCCTCGGCCACGGGGCGGGCGACCGCCTGCTCGTCGAGGTGGCGCGCCGGCTCCAGGACTGCGTGCGGACGGGCGACACGGTCGCCCGCATGGGCGGCGACGAGTTCGCCGTGCTGATCGAGCGCACCGACCTGGAGGGCCCCGAGGTCGTCGCCCAGCGCATCGTGTACCGCCTGCGCGCCCCGGTCGAGCTGGACGGGCGGGCCGTCGTGACGCACGGCAGCGTGGGCGTGGCCATCGGGTCCACGGTCACGACCAGCGCCGAGGAGCTCCTGCGCAACGCCGACCTGGCCATGTACGCGGCCAAGTCGGGGGGCAAGGGGGCGTACGAGATCTACGAGCGGGAGATGCACGCCGCCGTCCTGGAACGGGTGGAGTTGGAGTCGGCCCTGCGCGACGCCCTTCGCCGCCGGGAGCTGAGCCTGCACTTCCAGCCGCTCGTCCAGCTGCCGGGCGGGCGCATCTCGGGGGCCGAGGCGCTGGTGCGCTGGGAGCACCCGGAGCGGGGGATGGTCCCGCCCGACGAGTTCGTGCCCGTGGCCGAGGAGAGCGGGCTGATCGTCGACCTCGGGCGCTGGGTCCTGGGCGAGGCGTGCCGGCAGGGCCGGCGCTTCCAGCAGGCGTACCCGACCGAGCCGCCGTTCACGATGGCGGTCAACGTGGCGGCCCGCCAGCTCACCAGCCCGTGGCTGGTCGGGGAGGTCCGCAAGGCGCTGGAGGAGAGCCGGTTCCCGCCGTCCAGCCTCGTGCTCGAGATCACCGAGGGCGCCCTCATGCGCGACGCCGCCTCGATCATCCCCACCCTCGAGACGCTGCGGGCCCTGGGGCTGCGCCTCGCCATCGACGACTTCGGCACCGGCTGGTCGTCGCTCAGCCGCCTGCGCTCGTTCCCGGTGGACAAGCTGAAGATCGACCGGTCCTTCGTCTCCGAGATCGGGGCGTCGGACGACGACTCCCCGATCGTGGCGGCCATCGTCTCCATGGCCCACAACCTGAACCTGACCACGGTGGCCGAGGGCGTCGAGACGCCCGAGCAGCTGGCCTGCCTCCACCATCACGGGTGCGAGGAGGTGCAGGGCTACCTGCTCTCCCGGCCGCTGCCGGCCGAGGCGCTCCTCGGGTTCCTGGCCGACCCGGGCGGGATGCTGGAGCCGGCGGCCGCCGTGGATCGGGCGGCGGCAGCGGTGGTGAACCTGCCCGTGGCGCGGCGATCGGGCCACGAGGCGGTCGCCGCCGTGCTCCGGGAGGTCCGGCGGGTGACGGGGGCCGACGGGGTGTTCGTCACCGAGGTGACCGCCGGAGGGGTGCAGGAGGTGCACTTCACCGCCGGTCGCGACGGCTTCCCCGAGGGCACCCGCCTGCCGTGGGCGGGCTCGCCGTGCCGCGAGGCCCTGGAACGAGGGGTCCCCCTGATGCGCGACGTCGCCGAGCGCTTCCCCGACCACGCCCTCGTCCGCGTCGCGGCAGCGGCGTCGCTGGCCAGCGTCCCGCTGCTCGGCCCCGGCGACCGGGTGCTGGGCACGCTGTGCGCCACCAGCCGCCGGCCCGACGGGCTGCCCGAGGCGTCGGGCGTGCTCCTGGAGCTGTTCGCCCGCCTCGTCGTGCTCCACCTCCCGTCCTCCGGCGGCCTCACGAGCACCCGCGCCGGCTGAACCGCCTCGTGGAGGAGGCCGGGCTGGGGCCCCGGCCGGGGAAAAGACACCACGGCCACGGGCGGGGCAGGGGCCCCCGCCTCGTGGAGGAGGCCGGGGCTGGGGCCCCGGCCGGGGAAAAGACATAGCCTGCGGCGATGGGAGCGACGGGGCCGGGAGGCCGATTCGGCGGGGTGCTCACGGCCATGGTCACGCCGTTCGACGCGGACGGGCGTCTCGACCTCGACGCCGTGGCCGTCCTGGCGCGCTGGCTGGTCGCCAACGGCAGCGAGGGGCTGGTCGTGGCGGGGACGACGGGCGAGTCGCCCGTGCTCACGAACGCCGAGAAGCGGGACCTGTGGCGGGCGGCGGCCGAGGCCGTCACCGTGCCCGTCCTGGCCGGCGCCGGCAGCAACGACACCGCCCACTCGGTGGAGCTGACCCGGGCGGCCGAGGACGCGGGAGCCGCCGGCGTCCTGGCCGTGACGCCCTACTACAGCCGCCCGTCGCAGGCCGGCATCGAGGCCCACTTCCGGGCCGTGGCGGGCGCCACGTCGCTGCCCGTGGTGCTCTACGACATCCCCGTCCGCACCGGCCGCCGGATAGCGGCGGAGACGATGCTGCGCCTGGCCCGCGAGGTGCCCAACATCGTGGCGGTGAAGGACGCGGCGAGCGACGTCGCCGGCTCGGCCCGGCTGGTGGCGGCGGCGCCGTCGTCGTTCGAGCTCTACAGCGGGGAGGACGCGCTCACGCTGCCCCTGCTGTCGATCGGGGGGGTGGGCGTGATCGGCGTGGCCACCCACTGGTCGGGCCGCCTGCACGGGCAGATGATCGCCGCCTTCGCCAAGGGCGACGTCGACGAGGCCCGCCGCATCAACGCCGCCCTGCTGGAGTCGTACGCCTTCGAGACCGGCGACGACACCCCCAACCCCATCCCCACCAAGGCCATGATGCGCGTGCTCGGGCTGGCCGTGGGGGAGTGCCGCCTTCCCGTGGGCCCGGCCCCGGACGGCCTCGAGGACCGCGCCCGGCAGGTGCTGGCCGACCTGGGCGACGCCGCGCCACCCGCCCATGGCTGAGGCCGTCCGCATCACCTTCCTCGGCGGCCTGGGGGAGATCGGCCGCAACTGCGCGGCGGTCGAGCTGGGCGGGCGGATCATGCTCCTCGACTGCGGGCTCATGTTCCCCGACCTGGAGATGCCGGGCGTCGACCTCGTGCTGCCCGACTTCACCTGGCTGCGGGAGAACGCCGACCGGGTGGAGGGCTGCATCGTCACCCACGGCCACGAGGACCACGCCGGTGGGCTCTCGTTCCTCCTGCGGGAGCTGTCCTTCCCGATCTACGGCTCCGCCCTCACCCTCGGCCTGGCCCGCAACCGGCTGGAGGAGGCGGGGGTGCTGGACCGCACGGAGCTGGTCACCGTGCGCGACGGCGAGCGGCGCACCATCGGGCCGTTCGACGTGGAGTTCATCCCCGTCACCCACTCGGTGCCGCACGGCTTCGCCACCGCCTTCCACACGCCCCAGGGCGTGGTGCTGCACTCGGGCGACTTCAAGCTCGACCTCACCCCCGTCGACGGCCGCCTCACCGACCTGGCCCGCATCGGGGCCATCGCCTCGGAGGAGGGCATCCGCCTGCTCCTCTCCGACTCCACCAACGCCGAGGAGCCGGGCTACACGGCCAGCGAGTCCTCCGTGGGCGAGACGCTGCGCGACCTGTTCCGCGACAACGCCGACAAGCGGGTGATCGTCACCTGCTTCGCCAGCCACATCCACCGGGTGCAGCAGGTCGCCGAGGTCGCCATCGCCAGCGGGCGCACCGTCGCCACCCTGGGCCGGTCGATGGCCAAGAACGTCGCCCTCGCCCGCGACATGGGGATCCTGCGCATCCCCGACGACCGCCTGGTGGACATCGACCGGATCGGGGATCTCGACCCCCACCGGGTGTGCGTCATCTCCACCGGCTCGCAGGGGGAGCCCATGTCGGCGCTGGCGCTCATGGCGGCGGGGGAGAACAAGCGCCTCCAGGTGGGCGACGGCGACCTCGTCATCCTCAGCTCCCATGCCATCCCCGGCAACGAGATGAACGTGGGCAAGGTCATCGACGGGCTGCACCGGCGGGGCGCCGAGGTCGTGCACTCGGGCATCGCCGACGTCCACGTGAGCGGCCACGCCATGCAGGGCGAGCTGTGCACCCTCTTGTCGGTGGCCCGGCCAGAGCACTTCATCCCCGTCCACGGCGAGTACCGCCACCTGACCCACCACAGCCGCCTCGCCATCCGCATGGGGGTGGCCGCCGACAAGGTCCTGCTGGCCGAGGACGGCGACGTGGTCGAGCTGGGCGACAGCGGGTTGGAGTTCGCCGGCGAGGTGCCGGCCGGCTACCTGTACGTGGACGGCATCGTGGGCGACGTGGGCCACGGCGTGCTGCGGGACCGGAGGGTGCTGGCCGAGGAGGGAGTCGTCCTGGTGGTCGTCACCGTGGACGCCCGGTCCGGCGAGGTCCTCACCGGGCCGGAGATCATCACCCGGGGCTGGGTGTTCGAGCGGGAGGCGGAGGGGCTGCTCGACGAGGCCCGCAAGGTCGTGCGGGCCCGGCTGGAGGAGGTCGTGCTCGAGGAGGGCGGCACCGACTTCGAGGTCATGAAGCGCCACGTGCGCCAGGCCCTGGCCCGTTTCGTCAACGAGCGCACCCGGCGGCGGCCCATGATCGTCCCCGTCGTCATGGAGGTCTGAGCCCCGCCGCGACCGATTCTCGCACCAGGAATCGACCACCTTCGGTCGATTCCTGGTGCGAGAACGTGCGCCCCTGTGGCGCGAGGTGCTCCTGTTACTGTTGTGGTCACTGTGACGACCACCACCAAGCGGAAGTCGCCGGCCAAGCGGCCGGCATCGTCCCGCAAGCCGGCCCGCCGCAGGCCGGGCGGCGCCCGGGGCCGGCGGGGCCCGTCGGCCCTGTCCCGGCTGCGCGCCGCCCTGGCCCGCTCCATCGGCCGCCAGGCCGACGACGTGTGGGGTGTGGCCCTCCTCGTGGCCGGCCTGCTGGCCGCCCTGGGCATCTACGCCGACCTGGCCGGGCCCGCCGGGGGTGCGCTCGGGAAGGTCGCCGGGCTGCTGCTCGGTTGGGGCCGCTTCCTCCTCCCGCCCGCCCTCGCCTGGGTCGGGCTGACGCTCGTCCAGGGCCGGCCCCGGGCCGAGCCGGGGCGGGCGGTGGTGGGCGCCGGGCTCGCCGTCGTGGCCTGCTCGGGCCTCGGCCACCTGCTCGGCGGCGGGCCCCGCCTCGACGCCGGCCGGCCCGCCCTGCGGGGCGCCGGCGGGTGGCTGGGGGTG
>DATLFN010000131.1 GCA_035540975.1 Acidimicrobiales bacterium | reverse complement strand
GTCGCCGCGCGGCGCGCCGCCCTCAACGCCGCAGTCGACGCTGACCTGATCGGTCGCTGGCCGGCCAGGAAGGTGGCGCTCCCGAGGGTGCGGCCCCCGGACCGGAAGTTGGTCGATCCGGCTGACCTGGTCCGGTTGGCCGACGCGGTGCCGCCCCGGTACAGGGCGCTCGTGCTCGTCGGGGGCGTCCTCGGCCTCCGATGGGGCGAGGCGATCGGCTTGCGGACTTGTGACATCGACTTCGTGCGGCGGACGGTGGCGGTGGCCCAGGTGGTCGAAGAGGTCAGCGGGCGCCTGCGAGTCCTTCCCGGGGAGGCGAAGACCGCGGGCAGCCTGCGCACCCTCGCCGCGCCGCCCTTCCTCCTCCACGAGCTGGCGAGCCATACAGAGGTGCACCGGGGCGACAAATCTCGGCGACCGCCAGGCGCTCCTCATCGTCGGCCCTCGCGGAAACATCCTCCGCCGTCGCTTCGCGGAGCGGACCTTCCGCCCGGCCCCGGAGCGGGCCGGCTGGACCCGTCCCTGACGTTCCACGGCCTGCGGCACGTCGTCATGAGCACGCTCGTCGACGAGAACGTCCACCCTCGGGTGATTCAGAGCCGGGCCGGGCACGCCTCGTCCAGGCTGACGATGGAGCTGTACGCGCACGTCACCACGACGCCGACCGCAGGGCCGCCGATGCCCTCGAGCACCGGTTCCGCTCGGCATGGCGCGCTCCGTACGGGCACGTAGCGGGCACGGACGGCCGGTAAGGAGGTCTCGACGGCGGGGAAACCGCAGGTCAGCGCGGTGGGGCGTATCGGTGACCGCAGCACTGATAATGCTGAGGTCAGTGGTTGGACTCCACTTAGCCCCACTACCGGAGACGGCGAATCGCAGGTCACGTTCGCTCGACCCGGAGGGGAACCGCCTCCGCCTTCGGCGGATCCTGCTTCCAGGTTTCGTATGCGCGCCCCGCCAAGTTCCTCTGGAGAGCTCCGGCGGCCGACGGTTCATTCGTGGGCGCGTTCGGCTGCCCCGACGATCGCAGTCACCGTCTTACGATCCAGGCCGGAGACCTCGGCGAGCTGGCGGAGCGAGGCGCCGGCTCGGTGTGCCACCCGGATCATGTCATCGCGGATGCGAAGTTCCTTAGCGGTCCTCTCTGCGCTCAGACCGACGACCGCCAGTGCGGCAGCGATCTCACCGTCCTCGCTACCCCGATACTTGCCGAGGGAGGCGACGGCAGCGGCGACCTCTGGTTCGCTGTAACTCATTGCTCCTCCCGAAGGGCGAGAGCGAGCTTGTCCCGGACGGCCATCAGCAGCGCAAATCGAGGTGAAATCTCGTGTCTCGCCTCGGCATCGTCGAGATGAGCCAGGGTCATGCCGAGCAACTCGAGTGCTTCGACCCGCTCGAGCTGTACGGTGACCATCGGTCCAATGGTAGCCGGCAGTGGTCCCGAGTGGACCATCGCAGCACATTGGTTGGATTCCACGTAGCCCCGCCGGCGCCGGCGGACAAGCGGGCGCCCTGGGCGCCCTCTGTGCTATTCCTTGGTTTCCCGGTGTCCGTTTTCGGACAATGACCAAGGAGTGCAGATGAGCCACACGCCTACGGAGTTGGGGAAGGTCGTCGGTCGTTGCCACAAGTGCGACCGGCCGGTGCGCACCGGCGGCGTCGAGGGCCGGCTGGGCTGCGAGGGCTGCCTCCTGCCCACCGACAACTGCACCTGCGACCGTACGGGGTGACCGCCGGGCCGGGGACGAAGGGGATCTTCGGCATGTAGGTGCAGAAATCAGTTATTGCACGTCGTTCCCCTGTCGCGGAGTATCCCAGCGTCCCCCCTCGAGGCCGGTCCCGCCGGGCTCCGGGTGTCTCCGAGCGACAGGGAGCGCCAAATGGCCAGCAACGACAACGATTCTGAGGTCATGGAACGTCCGAGCCGCGGCCGTCGCCGGCAGTCGTCGGCGCCCTCCGGCGGCAAGCCCTCCATGATGCAGATGCTCTGGGCCGACCTGCGGAAGCGCCCGGTCCCGTCCGACCCGAGCGACGACGAGCTCGCCTACCTCGAGGAGGAGGAGCGCCTTCGCCAGGAGGCCGACCAGGTGCTGGCGAAGGCGCACACGCTCGACGACTCCAAGGTCGAGCAGATGCGACGGCGCTACGGCGTCAGCTAGCCGGGCCCAGTTCACAGGAGGAAACAGATCATGGCGACGCCGTTGTTTTTGGCGTGCAAGTCGTGTGGGCGTCAGTTCTTTTCGGGGGTCGACCTGCCACCGCCCGAGGCGCGAACCCATGAGTGCTCCTGGTGCCATGCGGCTCCGCAGTACGAGCTGAACGACTACACCGCTGGACACGTCGAGCTGTAGTCCCCTGCGGCGACTCGTCGCCGTCGCAGCGGGCTCCCCGGGAGGAGGAGCCGGGACCCCCCGATGGCCACTTCGGGCTATGGCACGAGGGGGGTGAATGCCGTACCGTCGCGGAGAAGTGTCCACCCTGATCTGCGACGACGACCCCCGGCTCCGCCTCCTCTACCGCCAGGAGTTCGAGTGGGCGGGCGTCGAGGTCGTGGAGGCCTCGGACGGGGACCAGTGCATCGAGGTGGCCCTTCGCGAGCGACCCGAGCTCATCGTCCTCGACCTGGCCATGCCCAAGCGCAGCGGCCTGTCCGCTCTACCCGAGCTGCGCCGCAACTTCCCGGACACGCCCGTGCTCGTCGTCACCCAGCACGCCGCCGTCGAGGTGCTGAGCCGGAGCCGGGAGCTGGGCGCCACCGCCTGCTACAGCAAGCCGGGGTTCCTGGCCCGGATCCCCGAGGTCGTCGAGCGCTATTGCCAGCCGGGCGACGCGGTCGGCGACGCGGCAGCCGAGAAGGTAACCTCGACCCTGCTCGACGACGCCGCCGCCTCCTGAGCGGCGGGGCGTCGCCGCCCGCCGTCCCATGGTCAAGACGCTGCGTCGCACCCTCCTCGCCCTCTGTGGCGCCGGCCTGGTGGCCGGTGTGGTGCGTCTGCGCGACACCGGCAAGCCCAAGGCCGACGCCGGCGGCTGGCGCGAGCTCTCGGGACCGGACCTGCGATAGTGGCCCGATGAGGGCCGTGGTGCTGGGAACGGGCGCCGTCGGCGCCCGGGCCGCCCGCCAGCTGCTGGGCGCCCCGGGGCTCGACGACCTGCGCCTGGTCGACCCCGACGACGGGCACGTCGCCGCCCTGGCGTCGTCGCTGGGGCCGCCCGCCTCGGTGGCGACGTGGGATCCGTCTACCCTCGCCGCCGGTGACGTGGTGGTCCTGTCGATGCCCGGACCGCACGCCGGCCTGGCCCGGGCCGCCATCGAGCGGGGGGCGTCGGTGGTGTCGACGGCCGACTCCATCGCCGACGTGCGGGCCCTGCTCGCCCTCGACGACGACGCCCGCCGGGCCGGTGCCACCGTGGCGGTGGGTGCCGGGTTCGCCCCCGGGTACACCTGCGTGCTGGCCCGCCACGCGGCCGCCGGGTTCGACTCGGTGGACGAGGTGCACGTGGCCAAGGCGGGCACAGGGGGCCCGGCGTGCGCCCGCCAGCACCACGCCACGCTCACCGAGGAGGCGGTCGACTGGCGGGACGGGTCGTGGGCGCAGCGCCGCGGCGGCTCGGGGCGCGAGCTGTGCTGGTTCCCCGACCCCCTGGGCGCCCTGGACTGCTACCGGGCCGGCCTCCCCGACGCTCTCGTGCTCGTCCCCGCCTTCCCGGGTGTCGCGCGGGTGACGGCGCGGGTGGCGGCGTCGCGCCGCGACCGGCTCACCGCTCGGTTGCCGATGCTGCGCCAGCCCCATCCCGAGGGCCTGCTCGGTGCGGCCCGCGTCGAGGTGCGGGGCCGGCGGGGCGCGGTGACCGACGTGCGCGTGCTGGGCGCCCTCGACCGCCCGGCCATCGCCGCCGGCGCCGTCGCCGCCCTTACCGCCATGTGGGCGCTGGACGGGCTGCTGGCCCGGACCGGCGCGGCGGGGCTGGCCGAACTGATCACCGAGCCGGTGCCGTTCCTCCAGGACCTGGCCCGCCGGGGCGTGCGGGCGGCGGCGTTCGAGGGCACGGCCCCGTCGGCCGAGGCGGTGCGGCCCGGCCGCTGAACCCGGGGCGACGGATGCGACGGCCGCCGGGGAGATCAGGCGAGCGGGTCCTCCTCGTCCCACTCCTCGGCCGGGGCGTCGGCGTCGAGCTCGCCGTCGTCCTCCGGGGGGTCGGTGCCCGGCGGGACGTCGGTGGGGCCGGCGTCACCGATGATGTTCGGGTCCTCGGTGCCGACGCCCATGTCGCGCATCCGGTCGAGCAGGCCCTCGTGCTCCTCGTCGTCCATGGCCGCGACCGTACCGGGTCGGCGGACCCGACGATCCGGGCGGCGTCCCGATCAGGGGTCGCCGGCCCCGTAGCGCCGCTCGAGGTCGTAGTGGTGGTCGAGGTCGACCAGCGGGTTGAAGTCGTCGAAGGCGAGCACCAGGTCGGAGTCGTCCCGCAGGGTGCCCTTCTGGGCGAGGACGCGGAAGGCCTCGGTCATCTGGCGGGCGGCGGCCAGCAGCCCGGTGAGCGGCGAGACGATGAGGTCGAAGCCCAGATCGTGCAGCTCGGCCGGTGTGCGCAGCGGCGTGCGGCCGCCCTCGATCATGTTGGCGACCCGGACGCAGCCCGGCGTGGCCTCGGCGATGGCCTGCATCTCCTCGGGGGACTCGGGTGCCTCCACGAAGACGGCGTCCACACCGAGGTCGGCGGCCATGCGGGCCCGCTCGCACGCCTCCTCCAGGCTGACGGCCGCCCGGGCGTCGGTGCGGGCGGTGACGAACAGGCGCTCACGGGCGTCGAGGGCGGCCCGCAGCTTGGCCAGCCACTCCTTTCGGGGCACCACCTTCTTGCCCGCCATGTGCCCGCACTTCTTGGGCCAGACCTGGTCCTCAAGGAAGATCCCGGCGCCCCCGGCCGCCTCGTACAGCTCGACGGTGCGGATGGTGTTCAGCGGGTTGCCGTAGCCGGTGTCGCCGTCGACCACCACCATGGCGCCGGGGACGGCCCGGCACACCCGGCGGGCGACCTCGGCCATCTCGGTCTGGGTGACGTAGCCGAAGTCGGGCAGGCCGAGCAGGGTGGCCGCCGTGCAGTACCCCGACAGGAAGAGCGCCTCGAAGCCGGCGTTGACGGCCAGGCGGGCCGACAGGGCGTCGAAGCAGCCGGCGAGGACCACCGTGTCGCCGCCCGCCAGCTTCTGCCGGAGCCCGTCGCCGTCCATGCCGGGAGACTACGGCTCGGTTGTTGCGCCGCGCCGGGCGCCGGGCGAGGGTGGGGTGGTGCGGCGGACGGTCGAGGGGTTCCACCGGGACGGTGCCGGCGAGTGGGTCGCCGAGCTGTCCTGCCTGCACGGCCAGCACGTCCGTCACCGCCCGCCGTTCCAGGAGCGCCCGTGGGTCCTCTCGCGCGCGGGACGGGCCGAGCGGGTCGGTGGCGAGCTCGACTGCCCGCGGTGCGACCGGGCCGAGCTTCCCGAGGGGCTCACCGTCGTGCGGACGGCCGGCCCGTTCGACGACGCCACCCTGCCTGACGGGCTGCGACGCGCCCACCGGGTGGCCGAGGGCACCTGGGGCCGGCTCCGGGTGAGCCACGGATCGGTCCGGTTCTCGCTGGAGATGTCGCCGCCCGTCGAGCGCCTGGCGGGCAGCGGCGACGAACAGCCCATCCCGCCGGGCGTGCCGCACGCCTTGTCGGTCGGCGGCCCGGTCGTGCTGGCGATCGACTTCCTGGTCCGCCCGTAAGCGACGCTTGCGTCTGCCCGCCGATCCGCCGGCCCCCGTGTACGATTCGCCCGGGTTCGAGCAGCGGGCCTTCCCCCGGGGGCTCGAAGGTGCCGGCGGCGAGCGGGATGTCGGCGGCGCAGCGGAGGTGGCGCTGTGTGCATGGCACGGTTCGTCGTCGCTCTCGTTGCCGTCGTGGTCGTGGCCGGCTGTGCCGACGAGCGCCCGATCCGACCCTCGGATATCTCGTTGGCCGACGGGTTCCGGATCGAGGCGCTCGTGGAGGAGCTGAACGCCCCGACCATGGTGGCGTTCGACGACCAGGGGCGGATGCTGATCGCCGAGTCGGGCTACCACGGCGGGGGCGAGTCGCGCGTCAGCCGTCTCGAGCCCGACGGCTCGCTGACGGTGCTCGCCGGGGGCGACGCCTTCGGCGACGAGGTGCCGGTGACGTCGGTCGGGTTCCACGAGGGCACGGTGTACGTGGCCCACGCCGGCACCCTCTCGGCCGTCGAGCCGGGCGGGCGGCTGCGCACGGTGGTCGGCGGTCTTCCCGGCCAGGGCGACCACCAGGCGAACCAGATGGTCTTCAGGGACGGCTTCATCTACTTCTCCGTCGGCACCGTGACGAACTCGGGCGTGGTCGGCCCGGACAACGCCGTGTTCGGCTGGCTGGGCGTGGAGGCGCGCCGCCAGCTGCACGAGGTCCCGTGCGCCGACGTCGTCCTCACCGACGCCGTGTTCGACTCCGAGAACCCGCTCGGCAACGACCCCGAGCGGGAGCAGACGACCGCCTACTCGCCCTACGGCACCGTCCGCCCGGCCGGCTCGGTCGTGCCCGGCAACCCCAAGTGCAACGGCTCGGTCCTGCGGGTACGGCCGGACGGCTCGGGCCTCGAGGTGGTGGCGTGGGGCCTGCGCAACCCCTACGGGCTGGAGCTCGGGCCCGACGGCGGGCTGTACGCCACCATGCACGGCTTCGACGCCCGGGGCTCGCGACCCATCGAGGACGCCTGGGACTGCGTCTACCGGATCGAGCAGGGCGCCTGGTACGGCTGGCCCGACTTCGCCTGCGACGTCCCCGTCACCGACGCCCGCTTCGAGCCCAAGAACAAGCCGCAGCCCGGGTTCCTCATCGCCAACCACCCGACGGAGACGCCGCCCACGCCGATCGCCAAGTTCAACCCCCACGCTGCCACCAACGGCTTCGCCTTCTCGCCGGGGGAGCCATGGGGGAGCCCGACCACGGCCTACGTCGCCCTGTTCGGCGACTTCACCCCTGCCACCGGCGTCGTGGACCGCCCCCAGGGCGTCAAGGTCGTGAAGCTCGACACGGTGACCGGTGAGACGACGACGTTCATGGAGAACAAGACGGAGGGCCAGGCGTCGCGCCACAGCGGCGGCGGCCTCGAGCACCCGTCCGACGTCACCTTCGGCCCCGACGGCGCCATGTACGTCACCGACTGGAGCATCGCCCGGGTCAGCGAGCGGGGCCTGGTCCTCGAACCCAGCACCGGCGTGGTGTGGAAGGTCGTCCCCGGCAAGCCCGAGGGGGCGTTCCCGGGCGGCATCTCGCTGCTGTTCGCCATCGCCGGCACGCTGGCGCTGGCCGCCGCCACGTTCGTGGCCGCCGTGGGAAGGCAGCGCACCCGGCGCCCGGTGGCCGGCCTGGTCGCCGGCGCCCTGGCCGGGCTGGTGATGGGTGGGTTCACCATGGTGGTGGGCGCCCCCGCCCTCGACCTCCCGTGGCACGCCCCGCCGCGGGTGCTCGCCACCCTCGTCATGGGCCGCTCGGCGGTGGAGAACATTCTGGACTTCGACCTGCTGCCGACCGCCGTGGGCGCCGTCGTGCTGCTCGCCGTCACTGCGCTGGGCGGCCTCGCCTTCGCCTTCCTCCTGCGGGCGTCGTCACGGCTGCGGGTCCTCGTGGCCGGCGTGCTGTTCGGGCTCACGGTGTGGGCGCTGCTCCAGTACTTCGGCTTCCCGCTCGTTCAGCCGCTCGTCACCGAAAAGGGCTTCCCGCCCCAGTGGTATGCGGCGTCGTTCGCCGTCTACGGCCTGGTCCTCGGCGCGCTGGTCGCCGCCGGCGGCGAGCGGGAGACCGGTGGCGACGGCGGTGGCGGTGGCGCGCCGTCCCCGGCGCCGGCGCCGGCGCCGAGCGCCGGTGACCGGACCGTTCGGGACGCCGAGCGAGAGCGGATGGAGGAGTGGCGGCGACGCCGAGCCGGCGGTTAGCCGGGCCCCGACCGGCGCCATCGGGTACTTGACGGCGTGCCGCGCCGTCGGGGCGGCGCACCGCCTGGCGCCGGCGACATCCGAACAGCCGCCGTCGACCACTACGACGGCGCCGCTACCAGCACGAAAGGTGAGGTCGGCGAACAGGAGCTTCGGCCAGATCGAGCCGCCGCCGCCATCCGCTGCGGCCGCCTCGGTCGCCCGGTGGCGCTGCGGTCGGAGGAAGGGTCGCCGGCGGCAGGGTGGTCGACGGCAGGGTGGTCGGTGGCTCTGGGTGCCCCTCGCGGTGGTGCGCAACGCCGCGGGCGCTGTCGCGATGGTCACGGCCGTGGCCGCCAGCCAGCACCACGGAACTGACGGCGAGCCGGAGCCGCCGTCGTCACCTCCCGGCGGCGTCGCCCGCAGCGGCGGACGGCTCGGGAGCAAACGCGGAGGGAGCGGTGGAGCCGCTTGCGTACGATGGGGGACGGTCCAGATCGGAAGGTCTCGGGGACGTAGCTCAGCTGGCTAGAGCACCTGCTTTGCAAGACTGTGCTCTACCCGCCGGACGGGCCTCGTGACCTGCGGAAACGCCTCAGTCCCCCGGCCGGACAGGTGGTTTTCCCCCGGAGTTCCCCCGGATGGTCAAACCGCAGATGAGCGGTTCCGTCGCCAGGAGTGGATGGAGTTGTCGCTGCGGCAGCCGTTCCACGTGCGCCCCGCGAGGTCCTCGAGTTCGACTGCGGGGTGTCCGCCTACGAGCCGGCCACCCCGGGCGGCTACTGGCGCCTGCGCTGGGTGGAGGCGTCTCGGCGCCGGGACACCACGGCCAAGACCCGCGAGGAGGCCATCGCCAAGGCGGCCGAGCTGGTGGAGCGCCTGGCCGCCGGCACGCCGACCAAGCTGGCCTCGGCCAAGGGCTCGGTCCTCATCGCCCGCTACCTCGACCCGTCCCGCCGCCCGGCCCGGGGACGGGCGTGGTCGGAGCGCCACCGAGAGGAGCAGGTGGCCTACTGCGCCCGCTTCGTCACCCCCGTCATCGCGGAGGTGGCCGTGCGCAACCTGACCCGGGCCCATCTCCAGGCCGTGGTGGACCGGGCCCCCACCGCCTCGGTGGCCGCCCACCTGCGCCGTTGCCTGTCGGCCCTGGTGGCCGTCGGCCTCGACGAGGGCCTCCTGCTGGTGCGCCAGGACGTGCTGCGGGGCGTGCGCTGGCACCCGCCGGCCGAGGCCGACGAGGCCGAGTTGGAGCGGGGCCGGGCGGTGGAGGAGGCCGACATCCCCACCGCGGCCGCCGTCCACGACCTGGCCCGGGCGGCGGGCGAGCGCAGCGGCGTGTGGTGGCGGGAGCTGGAGATCCTCCTGGTCGCCTACTCGGGCCTGCGCTGGGGCGAGCACGCTGCCCTCACCGCCGATCGCGTCGATCCCGTCCGACGTCGCATCGTGGTCGACCGCCAGGTGGTCGAGACCCGCCACGCGCTCAAGCTCGGGCCGCCCAAGAGCCGCCGACGGCGCACCACCATGTACCCGGCCCGCACCCCGGCCGGCGTCGACCTGGCCGCCCTGGTGCGGCGCCGCCTGGCCGAGCTCGGCCCCGACGCCGTGGTGTTCCCCTCACCTCGTGGCCACTGGGCCCGGCGCTCCAACTACCGCCGCAACGTCTTCGACCCGGCGGCCCGGGGGGCGGGATGGCCCAAGCGGCCCGACGGGCGCTGGCAGTGGACCTTCCACAGCCTGCGCCACGTGTTCGCCACCTGGGCGCTGTCCCAGCCCGGAGCGCGCATCGAGGACGTGTCCCGTCTGCTCGGCCACTCCACCGTGCGGGTCACCCAGGACCTCTACATCGCCCCCGACGCCGACCTCTACGACCGGTTCTTCGTCGCCACGGCGTGAGCGATTCGCGTAGTCCGTTTCTGAGGCCGGGCATCAGAAGTGGCGACCGATAGGGGTACGGGGCGTTCTCAAG
>DATLFN010000130.1 GCA_035540975.1 Acidimicrobiales bacterium | reverse complement strand
CCCTACGGCGACGTGAACCGGTCGCTCCTCACCGCGGCCGAGGTGGTCACGAGCCTGTCGTCGACGAAGACCGGCAACGGGTACTGGATCTTCACCTCGGCGGGCCGGGCCATCCCCTTCGGTGACGCCGTCTTCCATGGCGACATGAGCAAGGTGAAGCTCAACGGTCCGGTACTCGACTCCATTCCCTCGTCTTCGGGGAACGGCTACTACATGGTTGCCTCCGACGGCGGGATCTTCACCTTCGGTGACGCCGAGTTCAAGGGCTCCATGGGCGACAAGCCGCTCAACAAGCCGGTGCAGTCGCTCGTGCCAGACGCCGACGGCGTGGGCTACTGGCTGGTCGCCTCCGACGGCGGCATCTTCGGCTTCGATGCCGCCTTCCACGGTTCCGCTGGGGGCGGTCAGCTCAACCAACCAATCGTTGGGATGGCGGCCGCGTAGGAGGAAGCTGGATGTCGCTGGTCGTCGGCACCGCGCCCGCACCGGTTGTGCAGTGACGGTTTCGGCGGATGTCGGCGATCCCGTGAGCTCCGAGGCGGACGAGCGACATGACGGTCACGTCTCGAAAGATTCGAACCGTCTCGGCCTCACCAGGAAGGCACAGTGCAACGTC
This sequence comes from Acidimicrobiales bacterium, assembly GCA_035540975.1. NCBI lineage: Bacteria > Bacillati > Actinomycetota > Acidimicrobiia > Acidimicrobiales > Acidimicrobiales bacterium. The sequence continues at coordinate 9,562 of DATLFN010000130.1, read as the reverse complement.
GATCTCCACCAGTGCTAATCGTTCCGGGTCGTTCCTACGCCCGCTCGAGGCCGGGGTGGAGCGAACTCGGACTCCTCCCAGCGGCTGAGGTGTTCCTGGCCATCGGTTTCGCTGTGCGCCCCGGGTCCCTCGAGAGGCTCCTCTCAGTCCGAAATGACGCCACGAGCGGCCACAACCATGCAGTACAGGGCCGAACCAACGACCCCACCGTGCCAGGCGCAGCAGCGTGCGACACAGAAGCGCGCGTCCCGCTCGATAATGCGCGCACCGATCGATGGCCAGGGTGTGGATGGCGTCACCGCCAAGCCGCCCGACTTCGGCACCTACCGAGTGCCCGGTATCGATCGTCCCGCCCAACCCCAGCTGGGGTCCAGGGCCGCCCGGGATCTGGCGGTCTGATCGTGTTGCCCGGTCGAGTCACGAACTAGCGCCCCGTGTGATGGCGCTGCCGGCTGGACATCCAGATGGCGGCACGACTGCGGCAGCTCAGGCGAGGCTCTCCTCCCAGGCCCGGTGCAGCTCCCGGTAGCGGCCGTCGCGGTCCAGCAGGTCGGCCGGCGCACCGTCCTCGACGATGCGGCCGCCGTCCACCACGATCACCCGGTCGGCTATCTCTACCGTCGACAGGCGGTGGGCGATGATCACCGCCGTTCGGTCGGCGAGCAGGTTGGCCAGTGCGTCCTGCACGACGCGCTCGGACGGCACGTCGAGGGACGACGTTGCCTCGTCGAGCACCAGCACCCGGGGATCGGCCAGGAAGGCCCGGGCGAAGGCGACCAGCTGGCGCTGGCCGGCGGACAACCGGCTGCCTCGTTTGCCTACGGGGCTGTCGTAGCCGCCGGGAAGGAGGCGGAACAGGTCGTGGGCCCCGACGGCGGCCGCCGCCGCCTCGATGTCCTGGCGGGACGCGTCGGGCCGCCCGAGGGCGATGTTGTCGGCAACGGAGCCGCTGAAGAGGAAGCTCTCCTGGGTCACCATGCACAGCGCCTGCCGGAGGTCGTGGTCGGCAACCGAGCGGAGATCGACGCCGCCGAGCGTCACGCTGCCGGACGTCGGGTCGTAGAAGCGGGCCAGCAGGCGGGCGATGGTGGTCTTTCCCGCGCCGGTCTCGCCGACGACGGCCACCGTCTGGCCGGACGGGATCCCGATGTCGATCGCATGGAGCACGGGGCGCCCCGGCGCGTACACGAAGCCCACCCGATGGAAGCGGACGTCCAGGCCGCCGTCCGGCAGGAGGACGGGCACCGCCGGCTGGGCCACCTCCGGGCCCTCCTCCAGCACCCCCGACAGCTTCTCCAGGGCGGCCGACGCCGACTGGAAGCTGTTGAGGAACTGGACGAGGTCCTGCATCGGCTCGAAGAACCGGCGAACGTACAGCAGGATCGCGGCGAGGGCGCCGACCGTGGTCGCACCGTCCATCACCCGGAATGCGCCGACGGCCAGGGTGACGGCGAGGGTCACCCCGCCGATCGCCCGGGTGCCCGGCCCGAAGACGGCGGCTAGCCGCATGCCCCACCGGTTGGCGTCGGCGTACCGCTCGTTCAACTCGCCGAAGATCCTCTGGTTCCGGTCTTCGCGGCGGAAGGCCTGCACGACCCGTATGCCCGCCATCGACTCGACGAACTGGACGATCACCAGGGCCACCGCCACCCGGCCCGCCCGGTAGGCCCGCTCTGCCTGGCGCCGGAACCAGAGGGTGAGGGCGAGGAGGGCGGGGAACGAGAGCAGCGCCACGAGGGCCAGCGGCACATCGAGCAGCAGCATGAGCACGGCGGTGGTGAACACCGACAGGAGGGCGAACACCAGCTGGGCCACACCTGAGCTGAGCAGGTCGCCCAGAGCCTCCACGTCGGAGCTGAGGCGCGAGATCACCCGGCCACTGGTGTAGCGCTCGTGGAAGGAGATGCTGAGGACCTGGAAGTGGGCGAACAGCCGCGTCCGGAGGTCGAGGAGCACGTCCTGGCCCACCCGCGCCGACGTGCGCACGAACACGGCGGTGAGGACCGATTCGGCGGCGGCGGCGAAGAAGAAGACGGCCACCACGACCAGGAGGGTGCTCGACCCGCCGCCCCGCTGGATGGCGGGGATGCCGCGGTCGATACCGATCTTGACGAGGAAGGGGCCGGCCATGGCGGCCAGGTTCTGGGCCACCGACACCATGCCGAGGAGAAGTATCGACCCGCGGTGGGGCCGCAGGAGCGACGCCAGCAGTCGACGGCTGCGTGCGCGCAGGAACGCCGTGAGCCCGCCGATGGCGTCATCGGCGGACTCCGCCGCCACCCCGCGCCAGGCGACGTCGGGCGAACCCGCCGGCTCGCCCGCCATCAGCTCGCCATCTCGGTTCGATCGACGGGGCGGCGGGGCCAGTCCGCCTCACCCAGCCAACGCCGGTACGCAGGTTCTGCTCGGACCAGCTCCGTATGGGTGCCCACCGCCGTGACACGGCCGCCGTCGAGGAAGGCGATCCGGTCAGCCAGGGCGAGGGTCGAACGTCGGTGAACGGCGATGAGGGCGGTGGTGCCGGCCAGCACATGGGCGAGGGCGCGCTCGACCAGTGCCTCGGTGTGGATGTCGAGCGAGGACAGCGGGTCGTCGAGCACGAGGACGGCGGGGCGGCCGACCACCGCCCGGGCCAGGGCGAGGCGCTGGCGCTGGCCGCCCGAGAGGGTGAGGCCCTGTTCGCCGACGCGGGTATCGAGGCCCCAGGGCAGGTCGTGGACGAAGCGTGCCTGGGCGATGTCGATGGCGGCCTCGACGTCGTCCTCGGTCGCGTCGGGCGATCCCAGCAGAAGGTTCTCGCGCACGCTGGCCGAGAAGAGCAGGGGATCGTCGAAGGCGACGCCCACGTGGCGGCGCAGCGCCGCGAGGCGCAGGCTGCGCACATCGTGGCCGTCGAGGCTGACGCTGCCCTCGGTGACGTCGTAGAGCCGCGGCACCAGTTGGAGCAGGGCCGTCTTGCCGGCGCCGGCACCGCCCACCAGTGCCATCGTCTCACCCGGCCGCACCTCGAGGTCGACGCCCCGCAGCGTCCACCGGTCGCTTCCCGGGTGCCGGAAGCCCACACCCTCGAAGCGAAGAAGACCCGACGACGCTTCGAGGGACACGGCGTCTGTGCGGTCGGCGATGTCGGGCTCGGTGTCGAGGACCTCGAACACCCGGCCGGCGGCGGCCGAGGCCTCCTGGGCGTCGGCCAGGATGCGGCCCAGCGACTCGATGGGCCACACCAGCATGAGGACGAGGGAAATGAAGGCGACCAGTCCCCCGAGGGTGAGGTCTCCGTTGCCCACGGCCAGGCCGCCCACGAGGAGCACCGTGCCGAGGGCGAGGTTCGGCACCAGGTCGATAAGCGGCCAGAAGCGGCCTTGGAGGCGCGCCGCCTCGAGGGCCGACGCCCGCAGGCGCTCGGCGCCGTCGGCGAACTGCGCCTCGACGGCGGGCTGGCGGCCGAAGGCCTTTATCACCCGGATGCCGGCGGCCGCCTCCTCCACCAGCGTGGCGAGGTCGCCCTGGCGGTCCTGGACCTGACGGGCCACCCCGCGGTAGCTGCTCCGGAACCGCGACGAGATGACGGCCAGAGGCAAAAGCGAGGCGCCGACCAGCGTGGCCAAGGCGAGGTGCAGGCGGGCCAGGAGGCCGATCACCACGAGGAAGGTGATGGTGTTCACGACCGTCATCACCAGGCCGAAGCTGATGAACCTCCGGATGACGTGGAGGTCCCCCATGGCCCGCGACAGCAGCTGGCCGGACTGCCACTCGTCGTGGAACGAGGGCGGAAGCCGCTGGAGGTGGACGTATAGGTCGTCCCGGAAGGCCTGCTCGAACCCGGTGGCGGACCGAGCCTGGAGCCGGCGGCGGAGGAAGGCGGCGAACGCCTCGAACAGGCCCAGGACGAGGACGAGGGAGGCGAGGGGCAGGATCGCCGAGCGCTCGCCGTCAGGGATGGGGCCGTCGACCACCCGGCGCACGACGTGTGGCACGGTGATGGCGGCTCCCACGCCGAGCACCGACGCGCCGGCCATGGCCCACAGCTGCCACCTGTAGGGACAGAGATAGGGCCGGACGCGCCAGAGCGGGGGAGCGGTCATGCGATGGCTCGACCGTACCGCCGGGGCGCCTCCGGCCAAGAATGGATTTCTGGGTTACTCCTCGGGAGGTCCGTCTGGCCCCCGGCAGGAGTTGAGGGAGTGCATCACCTAAGAAGCGGGAAGCGCATCATCGCATCGCAGCACGCTCGCTACCGGAGAACACCTCCGATCTGAGTCGAGTCAGCACCACCCGACGCTCCGATCGGGGGCGTTAGCCGGCGCCAGCACGGCGCGCTCTCCAGCACGCGATAGGTGCAGCTCCCGGAGCCGCCGGCTGGCCGCGAGAGACTCGACTCAGCTCGTCGAATTGGGGGTACTGGCGTGGATTCTGTTCGCACTCGGTTGAGCGGACCTGTGATCGGGTGTCGCGATGCCTGCCGGCTCGCCGAGTTCTACGCCTCGCTGCTGGGATGGACCGTGATCGATCGCTCGGAGAAGTTGCCGGGCGGATGGTCGTTGGTCCGGTCACCCACCGGGGGCCGAAAGCTCGAGTACCAACGAGAACAGCCCTTCGTGCCGCCGGTCTGGCCAACCATCGCGGGCAAGCAGCAGATGGGCATGCGCCCGGACATGCCACCCTGGCGGTGGAGGGCGTCTCGTTCACCTATCCGGGGTGCGACCGGTCGGCGCTCGACGGCGTGTCGTTCGAGCTCCATGCCGGCGAGGTCGTCGCCCTGGTGGGCGAGAACGGCTCCGGGAAGACGACGCTGGCCAAGCTGCTCTGCAACCTGTACCAGCCGACGTCGGGCCGGATCACCTGGGACGGCGTCGACGTGGCCACGTGCGCGCCTTCTGACGTCGGCCGCAACGTCGCGGTCATCTTCCAGGACTTCGTCCAGTACTTCATGTCCGCGGCGGACAACATCGCGGTGGGCGACCACACGGCGACCCACGACCGGCCCCGGGTGGAGGCCGCCGCCGCCCAGTCGGGCGCGGACGACTTCCTCGCCGCCCTGGCCGACGGGTACGACACCATGCTCGGCCGCCAGTTCGAAGGGGGCCACGAGCTGTCCATCGGGCAGTGGCAGCGCGTCGCACTGGCCCGCGCCTTCTTCCGGGCCGCGCCGCTGCTCATCCTCGACGAGCCCACGGCTGCCCTCGACCCCCGCGCCGAGCACGCGTTGTTCGACCGCATGCGGGCGCTGTCCGCCGGCCGCACCGTCTTGCTGATCTCCCACCGGTTCTCGAGCGTGCGCTCGGCCGACCGCATCCTGGTGCTACAGGAGGGGCGCCTCGTGGAGCAGGGCGACCACGGATCGCTGATGGCAACCGGTGGCGTGTACGCCGACCTGTTCACTCTGCAGGCGTCCGCCTACTCCGGCGCGACGCCTGCGTAGGCAGGCCGGCGCTTGGCCCGGCACTCACCTCGCGCCGCGCACAGGCCTACAAGAAGCGCCGATAGGTCCGGCTGCTGGTTCTGCCGCCGCCGCGATATCGAGCGGCCGATATGGAGCGTCCCTGACCGGCTCCTCGGGGATGGTCGGCCGCGTCGACCAGGCCGCACGTTATGAGACATGTGCTCAGCGTCCGACGCGCAATTCGAGCCATCCTTGGTCGCCGGGCGGCGTTGGCTCATGGGTGGTGGTGATGCGTCGGTGATGTTGGTCCCGTGGCTCAAGTGGCGATAAAGCCGCGGATGATCGCGGCCACCATGGCCGGGGCGCTCTTGTACGCAAAGTGGCCATGCCCGTCCAGAATGTGGATGCTGGCGTTGGGTAAGGCGGCTGCGGCCCTCTTCGTGCAGGCGGCGAGCTCGAGGTCGGTGTCAGAGCCGATCAGCATCAGGGTGGGCGCGCTGATCGCATCGAACTGGCCGGCTTGGTACACCCAGCTGTTCTCGACTCGGCACTCGCGGGACAGCGCGGGTGCGGAGGCGACGACGTTCGGCCACCGGGGGCTGGTCTTGAAGGCCTCGAAATCGTCGTCGGTCATGACGCCGGTGTCGACGAACGCGGCGCGGATTGCGCGCTCGGGGTCTCCGGCTGCCACAGCCTGTTCGATGGCGTCGATCGCGCCTGGCGGGTAGGTCAGGCCGAAGCTGGGCTCGTAGAGGACGAGATGGCCGACGCTGGCGGTAAGGGCGGCGCCGCCCATGGCTGGGTTGCATCCGTAGCTGTGGCCCCACAGGGCGACGGCGCTGCCGATACGCGCCGCGACGGCGTCGACGACGGCTGCCACATCTTCGAACTCACGCTCGATGGCGTACGGCGCTGTGTCGCCGCTCGCACCGGAGCCTCGGCGGTCCATGGCATAGGTCGTCACGTGCGCCCGCAGCTCCGCCACGAGGGGATCGAAGGTGGAGTGCTCGCTCGGGGAGCCGTGGACCAGGACGAGGGCGGGCCCGTCACCGTCGACCCACACGGCTAGCGGTGTTCCGTCCGACGAGGGGACATCGAGGCGGGTTGTGGTTGCTCCGGTCGATCCTGTGTCGCTCATCGCGTTCCCCTACCCTGGACAGGTCTGGACGTTGACCAGTCTTTGGTCAGTGAGAGCGTGGCGCATTCGGCGTTCACCCCATCTCCAATGGCGTCAGGGTGCCAGCAGGCCGTGTTCCATGGCGAACAACGTGGCGCCGGCGCGGGTGGCGACCCCTGCCTTGGCATAGATGTGCTCGATGTGGCGGCCCACCGTCTTGGGCGAGATCCCCAACGTGGCCGCCACCCGCTTGTTGGCCTGACCGCGCGCGATCAGGCGTAGCACGTCGACCTCGCGTTCGGTGAGGCCCGCGGGCCGGTCGATGCGAGGCTGGCGGCTGGCCTGGCCGGCAGCGGCGAGCACAGCGTCGACCTCGGCCCGCCCGAGGCGGCCGGCGTCGACCTCGTCGAGGAGCCGCGTCGCGGCAGCGGACGGCTCGAACGCTGTTCGGTGGGGACGTGCCTCGGTCAGCGCGTGGTACATGTCCGCGGCCGCCAAGATCCGGGCGCCGACCCCGAGCTGGTCACCGCCAAGGCCCCGGTGGTAGCCGGATCCGTCGGGTCGTTCGTGGTGGCGAGCGGCAACGGCCGCGAACGGTTCCAGCAGCCGGCAACGGGACAGCACCCGCTCCCCCAGATACGAGTGGAGTCGTACGCGCTCCCACTGGTCGGCGCTCAGCGGCCCCGGGTGGTCCCAGATGCCGGATGCGACACCGACCTTGCCGATGTCGTGCACCATCCCGGCCCGCCGCAACGTCGCCGCGTCCTCGTCGGACAGCCCAGCTGCGGTCGCCGCCGCCCCTGCGAGGGCCCCGACGCCTGTCGAGTGGCCCAGGAAGAACGGGGACTTCAGGTCCGCGAAGTCGGCCACCGCTCTCAGCGCGCCGTCGACCCGGCCGTTCTCGATGGTGAGCACCGGCGCCGGCTCGGCCTCGAGGACTGCGGCACCCGGGTCGTCGCCGATGCCGGCCAGCCAACCTTCCCCGTCGCCCGAAAGCCCATCAACCACCGCGGGGTCATGGGCGCGGCCCCGCCGGCGGGCGAGCACCTCGGCCGCGGTCGCCCACCCCGCCTGCCGAGCCCACAACTCGGCGTCGCGGGCGACAGCCACGACCCGAACGGCCACCGGCACGTCCTCGCCCGCCAACCCGTCCGGGTAGCCCTTGCCGTCCCAGCGCTCGTAGGCGTGAGCAAGCGAGTTGCACACCGACGCCGGCATGCCCAGACGCGTGGCCAGGCGGGAGGCTGCTTCGCAGTGGGCTGACAGGCTCCGCCGCTCCCCTCCTGGATCTCCCAGCGCCCGGGCGACACGCCCGATGCGCTGGGGGATCGGCAGGTCCGCGGCGAGGTGGCGAACCAGAAAGCGCACGCCTTCCCCGGGCTGGGCATTCAGCATCGGCGCGAACGTCGCGTTGAACGCCACGTCGTCGCCTCCGGCGAAGACGGCCGCCTCCGATGCGTCGGAGGTGCAGCCCAGAAACCGCAACAACGCCACGTGATACACGCACGAGCGCGCCCCGTCGTCGAGTCCCAGAGCCTCGGCTGTCTTCAACGACAACCAGCAGGTGCGAAGCCCATGCTCGAGTGGTTGGCCAGTGCCGAGATCGGTCGCCAGCGACAAGGCGACGGCCAGCTCGGCCAACCGCTCCCTCGAAACCTGCTCGCCCACCCCACCACTCTTCCAGATGTTCCACCCGAGACCCGGGGGTCTCTCACCCTCAAGGCGGTCGCCATCCTGGACCGGCTGACAGCTGTCTGCTCGCCGGCGACCTCCTACTGACGGACGGCCCTACACTGGTCGTGGAACGCCGTGAGCCGCGCAACCCACTCGTCGGGATGGGTGGCGTGAGGGATGTGGCCGGCTCCCTCCAGGACTTCCACTCGCGCCGCTGGTACCAGTTTCCGGAGCTCGGCGATCACGGCAGGGAACAGCTTGGGGCTCTCGGTGCCGTGGGTGAACAGCAGGGGCACCGCCGTCTTGGCCAGCGCGGCGTTGTCGATCGACAGGGCTGTCTGGTCGGCCAGCTCGTCGAGGTAGGTGGGAGCGTTCGCCTCCAGAACCGCCCGGAACGGACCGGGGAGCTGCTCCCAGGAGCCCGGCCCGAGAGCCACGTGCTCGATGAAGTGCTCCGCAGCGCCGCGGTGGTCCCCCGAACTGATCAGGTCCCGCACGACCGCCAGGTTGGCGTCTGCGGCGCCCAGCTCGTCGACGAGCGCCTGATCGCGCGTCCCCTCGAGAAGGCCCCACAGTGGCGGCTCGTGCACCGAGGCAGTGGCGACCAGGTCGGGCCGCTCAGTGAGGAGGGTCAAGGTGATGTTGGCACCGTAGGAGTTGCCGGCGACGTGCACGGGTTCGTCACTCACCCGTTCGATCAACCCCGCGAGATCGGCGGCATCCTCGGCACGACTACCAGGCCCATCGCCCGCCTGGCTGCGGGAATGACCGCGCCGGTCCCACACCGCGACCCGGTACCGCTCGGCCAACCCCGCCACCGCCGGCTCCCAGCCCGTCCCGTCGGTCCAGGACCCGTGGGTCAGCACGAGGCACTCGCCCGCCCCCGCCGCCTCGTAGAACAGCTCCACACCGTTCACCATCGTGGTCGCCATCGCCTTCTCTCCTTCGGTCGTTCGTCCGGCCAGACAACGATCCCTGAGGCAGCGACAACGCACATCGGGCGTTCACCCCATCACCGGGGTCCGCCGCGGATCGGATCAGGGACGAGGTGGATCGCACCCCGACGGTCCCAGGCGAACGTGTCCAGAACGCGCCACCAGACAGGACGGCGCTGGTAGCACAACACGCCGGATTGGGGACGCGTGAGCTAAGCGCCGATAGGTCGCGGTCGCGCCGGAAGGCGGACCGCGTATCGAGCGCGTGATATGTGCGCCGGCCCGCTCCCCGTCCCGCCGCCCTCATCGTCCGCGGCCGGCGCGGGTCACACCCGTGCCCCGCCACGTGAGGGGCGTTCCCGAGCGGTGCCGGCGTCGTCAGCGGCTGCGGCGCTGAGCACAACCGGGCGGTCGCCTCGCATGAGTACGCCGGAAGTCCTGCGGTCGCGGTAC
>DATLFN010000129.1 GCA_035540975.1 Acidimicrobiales bacterium | reverse complement strand
CGCCCCCTCCCGAGCCCCTGGCCGTTCCCGAGCCGGCGCCGGGCGCCGACGTCGCCGGCGGAGCGCCGCCGCCCGAGACGGCGCCGGCGACCGACGTGGCGGCACGCCGAGCGGCCCCGGCCGCCGCCCCGGCGCCCGAGGCGGCGCCGGCGCCTGCCCCAGGCGCCGGCGGCACGGGCACGGCCGCGGCGACGGGCGAGACCGAGCAGGCCTCGGCCCCGCCGGCCGGGGCGCGGCGCCCCGGGGGCGTGGGGCGGCGGCTGCTGCTGCGCCGTCGCCGCCGGCCTCCGCCCCTCGGCCGGCGTTCGAGGACGGCGACGACGACGCGGCCTGGTCGAGCTTCGCCTCGCCCGAGGCACCCCCCGGCGCCGGCGCCTCGCCGGGACGCGGGAACCCCCGTCGCCCGCGCCGCTGACGTCGCCGCCGGGAGGCCGTTCCCCACCGGCAACTGCCAGCATGGGGGCATGCCGACGGATGCCGCCGACCTCGACGGGCTCGCCGGCGAGGTGGCCGCCACCGGCCGCCGGGCCGGCCTGGACGCCGTCGGCGTGGCGCCCGCCGAGCCGTTCGCCGGCACCCGCCGGGCTCTCGAGGAGCGCAAGGCGGCCGGCCTTCACGGCGGCATGCACTTCACCTACGGGGACCCGGCCGGCGCCACCGACCCCGGGCGCGCCCTGGCCGGCGCCCGCGCCCTGGTCGTCGGCGCCCGGTCCTACCGGCGGGCCGAGCCCGAGCGCCCGCCGGCCCACGCCGGCCCGGTGGGGCGGGTCGCCCGCTACTCCTGGGACGACCCCTACGAGCCCCTCCGCCGGGCCCTGGGCGCCACGGCCGCCGCCCTGGAGGCGGCGGGGTGGCGAGCCCGCGTCGTGGCCGACGACAACGCCCTGGTCGACCGGGAGGCGGCGTACCGGGCCGGCCTGGGGTGGTACGGCAAGAACGCCAACCTGCTCCTGCCCGGCCGCGGATCGTGGTTCGTGCTCGGGTCGGTGGTCACCGACGCACCCCTGCCGCCGTCACCCGGGCCGGTGGCCGACGGGTGCGGCCCGTGCGCCCGCTGCCTGCCCGCCTGCCCGACCGGTGCCCTGGTGGCGCCCGGCCTCCTCGACGCGCGGCGCTGCCTGGCGTGGCTGCTGGAAGCGCCCGGGAGCTTCCCCGTCGAGTTCCGGGAGGCGCTCGGCGACCGGGTCTACGGGTGCGACGACTGCCAGGCCGCGTGCCCGGAGAACCGGGCCGCCGAACGGGTCGTCCCGCCTCCGCCCGCCCGCCCCGGCGACGAGGCGTGGGTGCCCCTGGTGGAGATGCTGGAGGCGGACGACGCCGCGCTGATGGCCCGCTTCGGCCGCTGGTACGTGCCCCGCCGCCAGCCGCGGTACCTGCGACGCAACGCCCTGGTGGCGCTGGGCAACGCGGGCGACGCCCGCTCGCGGCGCGTCCTCGACGCCCTGCGGTCGGCACTGGCGTCGGACGACGAGATGGTGCGCGAGCACGCGGCGTGGGCCGCCGCCCGCCTCGGCCGCTCCGACCTCACCGGCGTCGCCGCCCCGGCCGGACCCGCCTGAGGTGGGTCACCTCCTCGTCACCAACGACTTCCCTCCCAAGGTCGGCGGCATCCAGAGCTACCTGTGGGAGCTGTGGCGGCGCCTGCCGCCCGAGCGGGTGACGGTCCTCACCACGCCCCATCCCGACGCGCCGGCCTTCGACGCCGCCCAGCCCTTCCGCATCGAGCGGGTGCGCCAGCCCGTCCTGCTGCCGACGCCGGGCCTGGCCCGGCGCGTCCGCGACCTGGCCGCCTCCGTCGGAGCCGGCCTCGTCGTGCTGGACCCGGCGCTCCCGCTGGGCCTGGTCGGTCCCCACCTCGGCATCCCGTACGCGGCCGTCCTCCACGGCGCCGAGGTGGCCGTGCCGGGACGGCTACCCGTCACCCGCCCGGCGCTGGCCCGCGTGCTGCGGGGCGCCGCCCACCTCGTCGCCGGCGGCGGGTACCCCGCCTCCGAGGCGCGGCGGGCGGCGGGCGACGGCATGGCGCCCGTCACCGTGGTGCCGCCCGGGGTGGACTCGGCCCGCTTCGTGCCCCTCGACGCCGACCGGAGGGCGAAGGCCAGGGCCGGCCTCGGCCTGCCGGGCGACGCCCGGGTGGTGCTCGGGCTGAGCCGGCTCGTGCCCCGCAAGGGGATGGACACCCTGATCCGCGCCGCCGGGCTGCTGGCCCCCGGGCGGCCCGACCTCGTCGTCGCCGTCGCCGGGAGCGGCCGTGACCTCCCGCGCCTGCGCGAGCTGGGCGCCCGCCACGGGGGCGCGGTGCGGTTCCTCGGCCGGGTGGACGACGAGCGCCTTCCCGCCGCCTACGGGTGCGCCGACGTGTTCGCCGTCCCGTGCCGGTCGCGGTGGGCCGGGCTGGAGCAGGAGGGGTTCGGGATCGTCTTCCTGGAGGCGGCGGCCTGCGGTGTGCCCCAGGTGGCGGGCGACAGCGGGGGAGCGGCGGAGGCGGTCGCCGACGGGGAGACCGGGATCGTGGTGCGCCGCCCGTCCGACCCCCGGGCCGTGGCCGACGCGCTCGCCGCCCTGCTCGACGACCCCGCCCGCCGCCGCGCCATGGGCGAGGCAGCCCGGCGCCGGGCGGTGGAGCGGTACTCGTACGACGACCTGGCCCGAGACCTGGACGCCTGCCTGGCGCCGTTGGAGCGATGACCGAGGGCGAGATCACCGAGGGCGAGGACATCGTCAGGGCGTCGCTGGCCGGGACGGCCGGCTTCGCCCTCTCGGCCGGGCTGGCGGCCGCCCGTCCGGCCGCCGCGCCGGCCGCGCTGGCGGTGGCCGGCGTGCTCTTCGTGGGCGGCGTGGTGGCCTTCGCCGGGGCGCTCGTGCGCGCCGCCGGCCGCAGCCGCACCGAGCAGCTCCACCTCTCCGGCGTGTTCCTCCTCGACGGCGCGCCGCCGGGCGTGCGCCGCCTGCTGCTCGGCTCGCTGGCCGTCGAGGTGGCCCTGGCCTTGGCCACCGCCGCCGCCCGCCCCAACACCAGCCTGGCCTTCGGGATCCTCGCTCCCGTGTGGGGACAGGGGCTGGCCGGGCTGTGGGGTGCCCGCCACGGCCGGTTCCCGCCCCGGCCGGTGCCGGCGGTCCCCACGCCCACATCCCGCTCGGTCCGCCGCCCGCCGGCGGGACCGTCACCCGCCCCGCCGGCGGCACCGGTCGAGCCGCCCGCCGCGCCCCCGCCGCCCGCCGACGGGAACGGCCGCGGGGCCGCGCCGAGGGCCAAGTGACCCGAGGCCCCCGACAAACCCCGACATACCGTCGCTCCCGTTGTAACGGTCGTTCCCGGTTGCCATACTCCACCCAGCGCCGGTGAGGACCGCCGTGCGAAGGCGGTCACGAGGGTCCGGCGCCCCAGCCATCGAGCGAAAGGGGGGCCATGGCGAGAACCGTCGGGTCCTGGTGGATCAAGGACGGCATCGACGGCCGGAGGATCGAGGCCCAGGGCTTCGCATCCCTGCTGGGGGGACTGAGCCAGTTCGACTGGACCCAGGACCACGGCGACTCCGGCGTCGTCGAGAAGGACTTCGTCACCACCGCCAACTGGACCGAGCGCAGCGACCAGGTCGACGCCATCATGATGTCGAGCCACGGATCGCCCAACAGCTTCTCGGTGTCGGACGGGAGCGTCAGCACCTCCGACGCCGTCGACTTCGGCAAGAACGACCTGGAGGTCTTCGCCACCCACGCGTGCGCGTTGTTGGAGCACACGTCGTCGAACTCCGTCGGGCGATGGATCCCGGCGTTCCAGAAGCTCCACTACATGTGCGGGTTCCACAACTCCTCGTACTCCGGCGGCGGCCAGGACTCGCGGGGCTGGTGGTTCGCCTTCTACGGCGCGTGGGCCTACTACACGATCTTCGGGCTCTGGGACATGCCGCTGCGCGAGGCGTGGGCGGAGGCCAACGAGGTCGTCGAGGGGTCGGGCGTGCAGTGGGCGTACCTGCGCGCCACCAGCGACTCGGCGCCCACGTACAACGAGCGGCTCCGGGGCTCGGAGCCGGCCGATCCGACCAGCGGGCGCCGGTTCCTCACCGCCCGCGGGTCCTGCTGAGGGGGTCACCATGCCGATTCCGTTCCGGGACATCGACTTCCGGGTCGAGCTGCCCGACATCCCGTCGGCCATGCCGGCGGCGGTCACCGAGGGCCAGTGCAGCCACGAGCGCGTCGAGGCGATGCGCACGCTGGCGGCGGTGCTCGACATCGACGACGCCATCGAGGTGACGCTCCCGTTCGGCCACGCCCTGGCCGGCCAGGCCGGGCAGGTGGAGTTCTTCGCCGCCAGCGGCGCCGTCCGTGCCCGCAACATCCCGCTGCTGAGCCGTTTCGACGACGAGCGCCGGGACTGGCCCGACGTCGAGAAGGTGGAGACCGACGAGGGCATCTCGTACCAGCTGGGCCGGCGCACCGGCGACCGCCTCCTCGGCGAGGCCAGGGAGCTGCTCGGCCGCGCCGGCCTGGCCGACGACGGCGTGGCCGACGTCGACGTCGTCCTCGGCCGGTGGGCGATGCTCGACGAGAAGGGACGTGAGCGGGAGTCCGGCCCCGGCCGGGCGACCGTGCGCATGTCGTACGCCGTCGAGGGCACGCCGCTCATCGGCGCCGGTGCCAAGACGAACCTCCACTACGACCCCGTCGACGGGCGGCCCACCCTGGCCCGCATGTTCCACGTCCACCGCAAGGTGGTGGACGTGCGCGAGGTGCGGACGGGCGGCACCGAGAAGGCCTTCTCCGCCTTCCTCGCCGACCCGTTCCTCGAGGAGAAGAGCGGGAGGGGCGGGCGCATCGTGGTCACCGCCGTCCGGGCCGGCCTCCTGGCCCTGCCGGCCGACACGCCGCAGCGGGTGGCCTACCCGGCGCTGGCCGTCGAGGGGACGGTCGAGAGCCTGAAGGACGACCGCAAGGGCGGCTACGAGGTGCGCTTCGGCCGCTACGTCCCCGCCGCGTCGCCCGAGGCGCTCCGGCGGGCCGGCGTGGCCGTGCCCACCCCGAACGACGAGGACGCCGGGCGGTCGCGCAGCCGCTGAGCGGGCACCGCAGCGGGTGCCGGCCCTCGACCGGCGCCATCCCCGCCCGGGGCACCTCGACGGTGCCCCGGGCGGGGCTACCATCCGGCCTGGCCCCTGGACCGAACCCGACACGGAGGTGGCGTGGCCGCTCTCAGCCAGGACGTCATTCGCTCGCTTGCATCATTCAAGGGGGGTGACGACCCGGTTGTGTCGCTCTACCTCGACGTGGACGGGCGCCGGTTCGTCCGCCCACGCGACTACGAGCTCCGCCTGGAGGCGCTGGTGCGCCAGGCCACGGAGCAGCACCCCGAGGCGGTCGGCGACGTGCGCCGGATCGAGTCCCACGTCAAGGGCGGCCTGGACCGCAGCCAGACCCGCGGGCTGGCCCTGTTCTCGTGCTCGAGGGGCGGGCTCTGGGAGGTGGTGGAGCTGCCGGTACCGGTCCGCAACGCGGTGGTCGTCAACGCCACGCCCCACATCCGCCAGCTGGAGGCGGTCCTTGACGAGAACGAGCGCTTCGGCGTGCTCCTGGCCGACAAGCAGCGGGCCCGCATGTTCGTGTTCGAGCTCGGCCAGCTGGTCGACAAGAGCGAGCGCTTCGACCAGCTGCCCCGCCACGAGGACGACCGGGGCGACTGGGACAAGGACCACGTCCGCGACCACAGCGCCGAGATCGCCCACCAGCACCTGAAGCGGGCCGCCGACGTGGCGTTCTCGGTGTTCCAGGACCAGGACTACGACCACCTGATCCTCGGTGCCCCCGACGAGATCTCCAAGGAGCTGGAGCAGGAGCTGCACTCCTACCTGAAGGGCCGGGTGGCGGCGCACATCAACGTCCCCGTGAACGCCCCCGACTCGGTGATCGTCGAGGCCGCCCTCGAGGTGGAGAGCCGGGTGGAGCGCGACAAGGAGGCGCGGCTGGTCGCCCGCCTGCGGGACGCCGTCGGCGCCGGCAACGGCGGCGTGGCCGGGCTGGCCCCCGTGCTCTCCGCCCTCGTCGAGCGCCGGGTGGAGACCCTTCTCGTGTCGGACGGCTACGAGGCGCCGGGCTGGCGATGCCACGCCTGCGGCCACCTCGCCGTGCGCGGCCCCGCCTGCCCGGTGTGCCCGTCGGGGTCCATGCACCGCGTGGACGACGTCGTGGAGGAGGCGGTCGAGGAGGCCCTCGCGCAGTCCTGCAAGGTCGAGGTCACCGTGGGGAACGCCGACCTCGACGTGCTCGGGCGCATCGGCGCCCTGCTGCGGTTCTGACGGGGCCCGCCCGCCGCGTCGGCATCGACCTCGGCGGCACCAAGTGCCTCGGCGTCGCCCTGGGCCCGGGCGGGACGCCGGTGGCCGAGCACCGCCTCCCCACGCCCGTCGGCGAGGCGGCCGTGCTCGACACGCTGGCCGAGACGGTCGCCGCCCTCGGGCCCGCCTCGGCCATCGGGGTGGGCGTGCCGGGGCTGGTGGACACCGCCGGGGTCCTGCGCTTCGCGCCCAACCTTCCCGGGGTCGTCGACCTCGACGTGCGCGGTGCGCTGATGCAGCGCTTCCCCGGCGTCGCCGTCAGGGTCGACAACGACGCCACCGCCGCCGGCTGGGGCGAGGTCTGCGCGGGCGCCGCCCGAGGCGCCACCGACGCCGTGCTTGTCACCCTCGGCACCGGCATCGGCGGGGGCATCGTGGCCGGTGGCGCGGTGCTCCGCGGCGCCAACGGGTTCGCCGGCGAGATCGGCCACATGGTCGTCGACCCCGCCGGTCCCGAGTGCCCCTGTGGCCAGCGGGGGTGCTGGGAGCGGTTCGCGTCGGGCAGCGGCCTGGGACGCCTGGCCCGGGAGGAGGCGGCCGCCGACCCGTCCGGACGGATCGCCGAGCTGGCCGGAGGCGACGCGTCGGCGGCCCGCGGGGAGCACGTCACCCGGGCGGCGGCCGAGGGCGACGCCGGCGCCATGGGCGTCATGGACGCGTTCGCCCGCTGGGTGGCCCTGGGACTGGTCAACCTGGCCAACGTCTTCGACCCGGCCGCGTTCGTGCTCGGCGGTGGCCTGGTCGAGGCGGGCGAGGTGCTGCTCGCCCCCGTGCGCCGGGCGTTCGGCGAGCTGGTGATGGGCGGCGGGCGGCGCCCGGCGGTCGCCATCGTGTCCGCCTCCCTGGGCGAGCACGCGGGCGCCGTCGGGGCCGCCCTCCTGGCGGGCGACGAGCCCGGACCGTGACCCCCCGCCCCGTTGCCGTCTCGGGGACGTCCCGGCCTGAACGCGTGACCGGCCCGGGAACCGGCCGGGGGCGGGGGTGAAGGTCGGGGTCACCCTCCCGCAGTTCCGGGAGGACGCCGGGCCGGCGCTGGACTCGGCGCGGCGGGCGGAGGCGGCGGGCCTCGACGGCGTCTTCGTGTTCGACCACCTGTGGCCCCTGGGCCAGCCGTCCCGCCCGGCGCTGGCCGGGCTGCCCCTCGCCGCCGCCGTCGCCGCCGGGACCGACGCGATGGCGGTGGGCACGCTGGTGGCCCGGGTGGGCGTGCTGCCCGACGCCGTCCTGGCGCACACGCTCGCCTCGCTGGCCCGCATCGCCGGGCCCCGCCTGATCGCCGGGCTGGGCGTCGGCGATCGTCACAGCCGCCCCGAGAACCTGGCCTACGGGGCGCCCTTCCGCCCCCGCGCCGAGCGGGTGGCGTCGTTGGCCGACGTGTGCCGGCGCCTCCGCCGCCGGGGCGTGACGACGTGGGTGGGCGGGGCGTCGGAGGCGGCGGCCGCCGTGGCCCGACGCGAGGCGGATGCTCTGAACCTGTGGGCCGTCGCTCCCGAGGCGGTGGCGGCCGCCGCCGCGGCGCAGCCCGTCACCTGGGCGGGCCAGGTCCGTCTGGGCGACGGCGGGGCCGAGCGCCTGCGGCGGACCCTCGACGGTGTCGCGGCGGCGGGCGCCGCGTGGGCCGTGGTGGCGCCGCTCGGCGCTCCGTGGCCCGAGGCCCTGGAACTCATAGCGGCCGCCGCGAGGCCACTCGTAGACTGAAACGTGAATGACTGGTGTCGCGTGAGCGCGTGGGCGCGTCGGGCGGGGGTTGGGAGCGGAGCTCCCTCGGGGCGTAAGCCCCGAATCAGGTTCTGGCTGTCAGGCGGCGGACTGGAGGGTGACTCGGTAACCGAGCG
>DATLFN010000128.1 GCA_035540975.1 Acidimicrobiales bacterium | reverse complement strand
TTGGTGACCTTGCCGGCGCGGATGCACGAGGTGCACACGTGCATGCGCTTCACCGTGCCGCCCACGATGGCGCGGACCCGCTGGATGTTCGGGTTCCACCGCCGCTTGGTCCGCCGGTGCGAGTGGCTGATGCTCATGCCGAAGGATGGGTGCTTGCCACAAACGTCACAGACGGCTGCCATGGGGCGGAGATTACCATCGGCCCCGCGATGGCGATCCTCGAGCGGCTGGGCCCGGCAGACGTCAGTGCGGTGGTCACCGCCTTCCGAGACGCCCTGCGGGCTCACCAGGAGGTCGTGAACCGCCTGAACGTCTACCCCGTCCCCGACGGGGACACGGGCACGAACATGGCCCTCACCATGGAGTCGGTCGTGACCGAGGTGAACGGCACCGCCGACATGGCGGGCGTGTGCAAGGCCATCGCCCACGGGTCGCTCATGGGCGCCCGCGGGAACTCCGGCGTCATCCTGTGCCAGATCCTGCGGGGCCTGAGCGAGGTGTGGCGCCACTCGGAGTCCGTCGACGCCGCCCGGGCCGCAGAGGCGCTGCGAGCCGCCAGCGAGGCCGCCTACGGGGCGGTGATGAGGCCGGTGGAGGGCACCATCCTCACCGTCGCCGCCGCCTCGGCGAAGGGTGCCTGCGACGCCGCCGCCGCCGGCAAGGACCTGGCCGACGTGCTGCACGTCGCCCGGGCGTCGGCCGCCGAGGCCCTCGAGCGGACGCCCGAGCTGCTGGCCGTCCTGAAGGAGGCCGGCGTGGTGGACGCCGGTGGGGCCGGGTACCTGCTGTTCCTCGACGCCATGCTCCACGTGGTGACCGGCCAGCCTTTGCCCGAGGCACCCGACGTCCCGGCCGCCGCGACGGTGGCGAACGCGACGAGGTCGTCGCCCGCCGGCCACGGCGGCGCCGATGCCGGCATCGGCCCTCGCTACGAGGTGATGTACCTGCTCGAGGTCGACGACGCCTCGATCCCCGGCTTCAAGCGGGCCTGGAGCGACATCGGCGACTCGATCGTGGTGGTCGGCGGCGACGGCGTGTGGAACTGCCACATCCACGCCGACGACATCGGGGCCGCCATCGAGGCCGCCCTCGACGTGGGTGGGCGTCCGCGCCGCATCACCGTGACGGACCTGGAGTCCCAGGTCGAGGAGCAGGGCTGGGTGCGGGAAGGGGTCGCCGGGCCGGCGGGCACCGACGTCGCCGCGATGACGACCGCCGTGGTCGCCGTCGCCAGCGGCGCCGGCGTCGCCCGCATCCTCCGCTCGCTGGGTGCGGCGGCCGTCGTCGCCGGCGGCCAGTCGATGAACCCGTCGACGGCGGAGATCCTGGAGGCGGTCGAGGCGGTGCCGGCCGACGAGGTCGTCGTCCTGCCCAACAACTCGAACATCGTCCCCGTGGCCCGCCAGGTCGACGCCCTCACGGCCAAGAAGGTCCGTGTGGTGCCCACACGCGCGGTGGCCGAGGGCATGTCGGCGCTGCTGGCCTACGAGCCCGGCGCCGGAGCCGAGGCCAACGAGCGGGCCATGGGCGAGTCGGCCACCCGGGTCACCCCGGGCGAGGTCACGCGGGCGGTCCGAGCGTCGTCGTCGAGCGCCGGCCCCATCGCCGAGGGCGCCTGGCTCGGCCTGTCGGCGACGGGGATCGAAGTCGTGGCCGACACCGCCGTCGAGGCGGCGACCGGCCTGCTCGCCAAGCTGCTCGACGACGAGCACGAGCTGGTCACCATCCTGGAGGGCGAGGACGCCACCGCCGAGGACTCGCGCCGCATCCACGAGTGGCTCCAGCACAACTGCCCGGCCGTCGCCGCCGAGATCCACGACGGCGGCCAGCCCCTCTACCCCTACCTCTTCTCGATCGAGTGAGCCCCCGCCGGCTCGGCGCGCTGGCCGCCATCCCGGTGAGCGAGCTGCGGGGGGTGGGCCAGAAGCGGGCGGCGAGCCTGGCCGAGGTCGGCATCGAGTACGTGCTCGACCTCCTCATGCACTACCCGAGGCGCTACCTCGACCGGACCCAGCAGGCGTCCATCAGGGAGCTCGCCGTCGGCTCGGAGGCCATGGTGCTCGCCACCGTGAAGCGGGTCACCGGCCGGCGCACCCGCCAGGGGCGGTCGCTGGTGGAGGTCGACGTCTTCGACGGCAGCGGCTACCTGCACTGCGTGTTCTTCAACCAGCCGTGGCGGGCCCGCCAGCTGACGGCCGGCACCCAGGCGGTGTTCTTCGGGAAGCTGGAGGTCTTCAAGGGCCGCCGGCAGATGACCAGCCCGGTGGTCGACCTGGTGGGCGACCGCACCGGGCGGATCATCCCGATCTACCCGCAGTCGGAGAAGGCGGGGCTCAACACCTGGGAGCTGGCGGGGTGGATCGGCGAGGCGCTCGAGCGGGCCGGGCGGCTGGCCGACCCGCTCCCCGGGCGGTGGCGGGACGAGCTCGGCCTGGTCGACCGGACGTGGGCGTTCGGCCAGATCCACGACCCCGAGTCGATGGGCGCGGTCCAGGCGGCCCGCCGCCGGCTGGCCTTCGACGAGCTGTTCCGCCTCCAGATGACCCTCGTGCTGCGCAAGCGGGCGTTGGAGCGGGCGTCCAAGGGGATCCGCCACGACGTCTCCGGCGAGCTGGTGCGGCGCTTCCACCAGGCGCTCCCGTTCGACCTCACAGCCGCCCAGCGCCGGGCCTGGGAGGACATCGCCGCCGACCTGGCCGGGCCCCACCCCATGCACCGGCTCCTCCAGGGCGACGTGGGCGCCGGCAAGACGGTGATCGCGGTGAGCGCCCTGTTGACCGCCGTCCAGAGCGGCCACCAGGGGGCGTTCATGGCGCCCACCGAGGTGCTGGCCGAGCAGCACCACCTCGGGGTCCGCGCCCTGCTGGCCGGCCTGGAGGTGCCCGACCCCTCGACCCTGATGGGCAACCGCGCCCTGCGGGTGGAGCTGCTGACCAACCGCACCCCGGCGTCCCGGCGGGCCAAGCTGGCCGACGCCCTCCGCCTGGGCCAGGTCGACATCCTCATCGGCACCCATGCGCTGCTGACCGAGCACGTCGAGTTCGCTCGCCTCGGCGTGGTGGTGATCGACGAGCAGCACCGCTTCGGCGTCGAGCAGCGGGCCGCCCTGCGGGGGAAGGGGAGCGACCCCGACGTCCTCGTGATGACGGCGACGCCCATCCCCCGGACGGCCGCCATGCTCGTCTACGGCGACCTCGACCTCACCGTCCTGGACGAGCTCCCGCCCGGGCGGACACCGGTCACCACCGTGTGGGCGCGCGGCCCCCTGGAGGAGGCGGAGGCGTGGGGAAAGGTGCGTGACGAGGTGGCGGCCGGCCACCAGGCGTTCGTGGTGTGCCCGCTGGTCGACGAGTCGGAGCGGGTCCAGGCCCGGTCGGCCACCGAGGAGTACGAGCGGCTGCGGGCCGAGGTGCTCGACGGCCTGCGCCTCGGCCTGCTCCACGGGCAGATGCCGTCGTCGGACAAGGAGCAGGCCATGGACGCCTTCCGCCGGGGCGACGTCGACGTGCTGGTCGCCACCACCGTCGTCGAGGTGGGGGTGGACGTCCCGAACGCCACGGTCATGGTCATCGAGGACGCCGACCGCTTCGGCATGGCGCAGCTCCACCAGCTGCGCGGTCGCGTCGGCCGGGGTCGGGCCGCCTCGTGGTGCTACCTGCTGGGCGAGGCCCCGACGGCCGACGCCGAGGAGCGGCTGGCCGCCATGGTCCGGACCACGGACGGGTTCGAGCTGGCCGAGGTCGACCTCGACCTGCGGGGCGAGGGGACCATTCTCGGCACCCGCCAGAAGGGTCGCAGCGACCTGCGGCTGGCGTCGCTGCGCCGGGACAAGGACCTCGTGCGCGAGGCCCGCCGGGTGGCGTTCGCGGTCGCCGACGAGGACCCGCACCTCGACGCCAACGAGGTGCTGGCCGACGAGCTGCGGCTGCTCGTCGACGACGAGGAGGCCGACTTCCTCTTCAAGAGCTAGGGCCCGGATCTGGACGTACCGCCGTTCGGCGCCGGTTTCCGTCCAGAGAACCACCCGGGGGCCGCCCATGTCGTCGTTCGCGCCGCACCGGGCAGTACCCTCGCCGGAAGTGACCGGAACACCCCTGGTCGTCGTCGACAAGGTGAGCAAGTCGTTCGGAGACGTGACGGCGCTGCGCGACGTGAGCCTCACCGTCGACACGGGCGAGGTCGTCGTCGTCATCGGCCCGTCGGGCTCCGGCAAGTCCACCCTCTGCCGCTGCATCAACCGCCTGGAGCCGATCGACTCCGGGACGATCTCGATCGACGGCGTGCCGCTCCCCGAGGAGGGCAGGGCGCTGGCCCGCCTGCGCGCCGACGTCGGGATGGTGTTCCAGTCGTTCAACCTGTTCGCCCACAAGTCGGTGCTCCAGAACGTGACCCTCGGGCCGCGCAAGGTCCGCAAGCTCTCCAAGGCGGAGGCGCGCGAGCGGGGCATGGAGCTGCTCGAGCGGGTGGGCATCGCCGACAAGGCGAACCGGTTCCCCGCCGAGCTGTCGGGCGGCCAGCAGCAGCGGGCGGCCATCGCCCGGGCCCTGGCCATGGAGCCGAAGCTGATGCTCTTCGACGAGCCGACCTCGGCGCTCGACCCCGAGATGATCAAGGAGGTCCTGGACGTCATGGTCGAGCTGGCGTCGGAGGGGACGACCATGATCGTCGTCTCGCACGAGATGGGTTTCGCCCGCTCGGCGGCCCGGCGGGTGGTGTTCATGGACGAGGGCCGTGTGGTGGAGGTGGCGCCCCCCGAGCAGTTCTTCTCGGCGCCGACGTCGGACCGGGCCAGGGACTTCCTGTCGAAGATCCTGGCCCACTGAGAGAGAGGCAGACATGCGAGCCAAGGAGGAGCAGATGACGCGACGGAGATGGTTGTTGCCGCTCGTGCTGGCGATGGCCCTGGTGGCCACCGCCTGCGGCGACGACGACGACGACACCGCCACCACCGACACGACGGGCGGTGACACGACCACCACGGTGGCGGCCCCGACGTTCGAGGCGGGCACGACGATGGCGAAGATCCAGGAGAAGGGGAAGATCGTCGTCGGCACCAAGTTCAACCAGCTCGGGTCGGGCCAGAAGAACCCGACCACCGGCGAGCTCGAGGGCTTCGACATCGAGATCGCCAAGCTGATCGCCGTCGGGATCTTCGGGGGCGACGTCGAGGACATCGACGACAGGATCGAGTTCAAGGAGGCCATCTCGGGCGTGCGCGAGGCGGTCATCCAGGGCGGTGACGTCGACATCGTCATCGCCACCTACACGATCAACGACAACCGCAAGAAGCAGGTGGACTTCGCCGGCCCCTACGTCATCGACGGCCAGACCGTCATGGTGAGGTCGGACAACACCACGATCAAGGCGCTGGCCGACCTCAACGGCAAGAAGGTGTGCAGCGGTCGCGGCTCGACCACGCCCGACAACCTCACCAAGAAGCAGATCACCCCGTCGGAGCTGGTGCTGCGGGAGACGTACCCGGAGTGCGCCGACGAGCTGCGCCAGGGCCGGGTCGAGGCCGTCGTCACCGACCGGGGCATCCTCCTCGGCCTGGTGGAGGCCAGCAACGGTGGGTTCAAGCTGCTGGACATCGACGTCAGCGAGGAGCCGCTGGGCATCGGCCTGAAGAAGGGCGACGACGCCTTCCGCGAGTTCCTCAACACCCGGCTGGAGGAGATCTACGAGAGCGGGGAGTGGGCCGAGGCCTACGAGGCGACGCTCGGCGAGCTGGGCCTGACGACGCCCGACCCGCCGCCCGTCGACCGCTACCCCAGCACCGGGACGGCCACCACACTGGCGACCACGACGTCCACGGCCGCCACGACGACCACCACAGCGGCAAGAACCACGTCCACGAGCTGAGCGGCACGGGTCGTGGACGTCGTACTCGACAACCGCGACCTCTTCCTGTCCGGCATGCGCACCACGGTGTCGCTGACGCTGCTGTCCTTCGCGATCGCACTCGTCATCGGCACCGTGGTGGCCGGCTTCCGGGTCAGCCCGGTGCCGCCCCTTCGGGCGGTGGGGGCGTTCTACGTGGCGACGGTGCGCAACACCCCCCTCGCCGTGCTGATGATCCTGTTCTTCTCGGGGTTCCCCGACGCCGGGATCATCGTCGACTCCCGCTACGTCTCGGCGATCATCGTGCTGTCGGCCTACACGGGCGCCTTCGTCGGCGAGACGGTGCGGGCCGGCGTCAACGCCGTCTCGCGCGGGCAGGGCGAGGCCGCCCGGGCGATCGGCCTCACCTTCCCCCAGGTCCTGACCCTCGTCGTGCTGCCCCAGGCCGTGCGCACCGTGGTGGCGCCGCTCGGGAGCATCTTCATCGCCCTCATCAAGAACTCCTCGCTCGCCGCCCTCATCTCGGTCGCCGAGCTGGCGGGCAACGCCGAGCAGCTCATCACGAGCGAGGCCCAGCCCATCCCCATCTTCCTGGGCGCCGCCGTGTGCTACCTGGCCCTCACCATCCCGTCGGGGTTCGCCGTCGCCTGGCTCGAGCGCAAGGTGGCGATCAAACGATGATCGGCGCCGCCTCGGCCCCGGCGTTCGCCGACGAGCTGGGCCCCCGGGCCCGGCGGCGGGTGCTCGTCGCGTCCATCGTGGCGGGGGCCGCGGTGGTCGGGTTCCTCGTGCTCGCCGTGCGGCGTCTCGACCACAACGGCCAGCTGGAGGCCGACAAGTGGCGGCAGTTCACCGAGTGGCCGGTCATCCGCTTCTTCCTCGGCGGCCTGGCGAACACGGCGAAGGCGGCGGCCGCCGCCATGGTGCTCGCCATCGCCGTGGGCGGCGTGCTGGCCCTGGCCCGCCTGGCGCGGCGGCGGCCCCTGCGCTGGCTGGGCACGCTCTACGTCGAGTTCTTCCGCGGCCTGCCCCTCTACCTGCTGATCCTGTTCTGCGGGTTCGGGCTGCCCCGCCTCGACGTCCCCTGGCTGGACTTCGAGCCGTTCGGGGCGCTGGTCCTGGCCCTGACGATCTACAACAGCTCGATCCTGGCCGAGATCTTCCGGGCCGGCATCTTGTCCCTCGACCGCGGCCAGGGCGAGGCGGCGTCGGCCGTCGGCCTCGGCTACTGGCAGTCGATGGCCTACGTGGTGGTGCCCCAGGCGGTACGCCGGATGGTCCCGGCCATCGTCAGCCAGCTCGTCACCCTGCTCAAGGACACGTCGCTCGGGTCGCTCATCTTCTACGAGGAGCTGCTGCGCCGGGCCCGCATAAACGCCGATTTCACCCAGCACACCCTGCCGTCGCTGGTGGTCGTCACCGGCGGCTACATCGTCATCAACTTCTTCCTCAGCTGGGTGGCGACCCGCCTGGAGGCCCGGCAGCGCCGGCGCTACGGCGCCGGGCGCATCGACGTGACCGGGGTGGAGGACCTGGCCGTGAACACGGCCAGGGCGGGCGCCGGCACGGACAGGTCGGCCACCGGCATCTGACCGGGGGCCGAACGGGTGGGGGAGCCGGTCGGTAGCCTCGCCCCATGCGAGTCGTGGCCGGGTCGGCCAAGGGGCGCCGGCTCCAGGCGCCGGACGGCACGGGCGTGCGCCCCACCGGTGACCGGGTCCGGGAGGCCATCTTCGACATGCTCGGGTCCCTCGACGCCGTCGAGGGCCGGTCGGTGGCCGACCTGTTCGCCGGCACCGGGGCGCTCGGCATCGAGGCCCTCTCCCGGGGCGCCGCCGCCGCGACCTTCGTGGACGACGACGGCTCGGTGCTCGCCTTCATCCGCACCAACCTGGTCATCACCGGGCTCTACGCCCGGGCCACGGTGGTCAAGGGCGACGTTCTCGACTGGGTCGCCACGGCGCCGCGGGTGGACGTCGCCCTGGTCGACCCGCCCTACGCGTTCGAGGGGTGGCGGCCGCTGATGGACCGCCTGTCGGCCGGGCTGGCCGTCCTGGAGAGCGACCGCGAGCCCGAACTCGGGCCGGCGTGGGAAGTTCGGAAGGTCAAGCACTACGGCGGTACGGTGGTCACCCTCGCCGCCCCCACGGCGACCACCGACGAGAAAGGCAGCACGTGAGGACCGCCCTCTTCCCGGGCTCCTTCGACCCCCTCCACAACGGCCACCTGGAGATCATCGAGACGGCGGCCCGCCTGTTCGACGAGCTCATCGTCGCCGCCCTCCGGAACCCCCAGAAGGGGGAGCCGCTGTTCTCGCTGGAGCAGCGCCGGGACATGATCGCCGAGTCGGTCGAGCACCTCCCCAACGTGCGGGTCGAGTTCTTCGGCTCGTTGGTGGTCGACCTGGCCCGCGAGGTGGGCGCCGACGTGATTGTGAAGGGCCTGCGGGTCGTGTCCGACTTCGAGCACGAGCTCCAGATGGCCCAGATGAACGAGGCCATCTCGGAGCTGGTCACCGTGTTCATCCCGTGCGCCACCAGCTCGTCGTTCATCGCCTCGTCGCTCCTGCGGGAGATCGCCCGGCTCGGGGGTGCCCACCGGGTCACGGCCATGGTCCCCCCGCCCGTCGCCAAGCAGATGGTGGAGCGGTACGGATGAGCCAGCCCGGCGACCCGGTGGTGGACAGCGAGACGCTGCTCCGGCGCGTCATCGAGATCGTCAACAACGCCAAGCCGATGCCCCTGTCCACCACCGTGCGGGTGGAGAAGGACGAGGTCCTCGAGCTGCTGGAGGACGCGCTTGGCCGGCTGCCCGACGAGCTCAAGCGGGCCCGGTGGATGCTCAAGGAGCGCGACGAGTTCCTGGCCAAGATGCAGCGCGACGCCGACGAGATCCTGGAGGCGGCCCGGGTGCGGGCCGAGCGCATGGTGCAGCGGACCGACATCGTGCGGGCGGCCAACCAGCTGGCCCGCAAGACGGTCGAGGAGGCCCGCGACGACGCCCGTCGCCTGCGCAACGAGGCCGACGACTACTGCGACCAGAAGCTGGCCGCCTTCGAGATCGTGCTGGAGCGCACGACGAAGACCGTCCAGGCGGGCCGGGAGAAGCTGCGGGTGGCGTCGCCGCAGCGGGAGGACGAGCTCGGCTTCGGGCCCGACGGCGGGTCCCTCGGTGCCTCCGAGGGCATGGACGACGCCTTCTTCGACCAGGACGAGTAGCGGAGGGTCCCGCGCCGGCGCCGTTCCCGCGCCGGCATCCCTAGACTCCGGGCATGGCCGGCCGTCCGTTCGTCGTGAACGTGGGCGGGCTCCGGCGCGTCCCCGGCGAGCGCCGGCGCGAGGTCCGCAGCGCACCGCTGGGCGGATTGGAGGTCACCGCCAGCTCCGTCCCGGTCGACGCCGAGGTCACCGTGGACGTGATGCTCGACTCGGTCCCCGGCGGGGTCGTGGCGACCGGGACCGTCTCGGCGCCCTGGCGCGGCGAGTGCCGCCGCTGCCTGGGCGACGCCACGGGCGTCATCTCGGTGGACGTCCGCGAGGTGTTCGAGGACGACTGGGACCCCGAGCAGACGTACCAGCTGCGGGGGGACCAGCTCGACCTGGAGCCGCTGGCGCGGGACACTGTCCTCCTGGAGCTGCCGCTGGCGCCCCTGTGCCGGGAGGACTGCGCCGGCATCTGCCCGACGTGCGGAGCCGACCGGAACGTGGCACCGTGCGGCTGCGCGGGCGCCGCCACCGACCCCCGCTGGGCGGCGCTCGACGCCCTCGGCGACCGCTAGACCGACAACCCACGCCACCGAGCGAGATCGAGAGAAGCGCGACATGGCCGTCCCCAAGAAGAAGACGTCGAAGGCCAAGAGCCGCAGCCGGCGGGCCAGCAACTGGACCCTCGGCCAGCCGCCCCGCAGCACGTGCCCGCAGTGCCGCCGGGCCAAGCTTCCTCACGTCGTGTGCCCGAACTGCGGGTGGTACGGGGGACGTCAGGCCGTCGACGTCGGCTAGCCAGGACGGCGTCATGCTCCCGATCGCGGTCGACGCCATGGGGACCGACCGCGGCCCCGCCGAGGTCGTCGCCGGGGCCCGCCGGGCGTCCGAGCAGCTCGGTGTCCCCGTCCTGCTGGTGGGCCGGCCCGATGCCCTGGGGGACACCGGCGGCCTCGAGGTCGTCCCCGCCAGCGAGATCATCACCATGGAGGACGACGTCGCCGCCGGCGTCCGCCGCAAGAAGGACGCATCCGTCGTGCGGGCCGCCGAGGCGGTGCGCGACGGCCGGGCCAGCGCCATGGTGAGCGCCGGCAACACGGGCGCCGCCATGGGGAGCGCCCTGCTCCGCATGGGCCGGCTGCCCGGCGTCGTCCGCCCCGCCATCGCCACGCCCCTCCCCGTGCCGGGATCCACGCCCACCGTGCTGCTCGACGCCGGCGCCAACGCCGAGGTGCAGCCGGAGTGGCTCGTCCAGTTCGCCCAGATGGGCGCCGCCTTCGCCACCGCCCGCTACGGCATCGAGTCGCCCCGGGTCGGGCTGCTCTCCATCGGCGAGGAGGCCACCAAGGGCACGAGCGTGGTGAAGGAGGCCCACGCCGCCCTCCGCGCCGCCGAGGTGTGGGCGGGCTCGGGCGGCCGGTTCATCGGCAACGTCGAGGGCCGCGACCTGCTCACCGACCGGGTGGACGTGGTCGTCACCGACGGCTTCACCGGCAACGTGGTCCTGAAGACCCTCGAGGGCGCCATGAAGTTCATGCGCCGCGCCGTGTTCGGGGTGCTCACGTCGACGCCCGAGGCCGTCAAGGCGTCCGAGGTCCTGGTCCCGCTGCTGATGCCGCTGGTCAAGGAGATGGACCCCGACTCCTACGGGGGCGCCCTCCTCCTCGGCGTGGACGGGGTGTGCATCATCAGCCACGGGTCGTCGTCGGCCGACGCCGTGGTCAACGCCGTCGGGGTGGCGCGCGACATGGTCGAGGGCGGCCTCGTCGACCGCCTCCGCCAGGCGATCAAGGGTTAGACGCCCCTCCGCTGGCTCCCTCGGGCTTCCCGCGGGGTCCGCGCCGCACGAAGTACCATCCCGCCGTCGTCGCCTTTCCAGGAGCGCTCAATGCCCGCCGAGACCCACGTCGAACGAGGCCCCATGGACCGCCAGGCGGTCTTCGAGCTGATCCGGGACCGCCTGGCCGACATCCTCGAGATCGAGCCGTCGGCCATCGCCGAGGGGGCCTCGTTCAGCGAGGACCTGTCGGCCGACTCCCTGGCCCTGATCGAGCTGGTGGAGGCCCTCGAGGAGGAGCTGGGCGAGCGCACGGTGGGGTTCCGGATCGACGACGAGGACCTGGAGGACCTGCGGACGGTGCGCGACGCCGTGGACTACGTGGTCGCCAAGCTGGAATCGTCCTGACCCTGGCGCCGAGTTCTCCCGTGGAGGCTCTGGGCGACCGGTTGGGCTGGGGGTTCTCCGACCTCGCCATGCTCGGGCGCGCCATGGCCCACCGCTCGTGGTGCGCCGAGGTGGCCGGCCAGGAGTCCAACGAGCGCCTGGAGTTCCTGGGCGACGCCGTGCTCGGGCTCGTGGTCACCGACCACATCTTCCGCACCTATCCCGACCTGCCGGAGGGTGAGCTGGCCAAGGTCCGGGCCTCGGTCGTGAACTCCGCCCTCCTGGCCGAGGTGGCGGCCGAGCTCGGCATCGGCGACTTCCTGTTGCTGGGCAAGGGCGAGGACGCGTCGGGCGGGCGGGAGAAGCCGTCGATCCTGGCCGACGCCATGGAGGCGGTCATCGGCGCCGTCTACCTCGACGGGGGCTGGGACGCGGCGGCCGCCCTGGTGCTCTCCCTGCTCGGCGAGCGGGTCGCCGACGCGGCCGCCGGCCCCGGCGGGCACGACTACAAGACCCGTCTCCAGGAGCTGGCCGCCCGCACCTTCGACCAGCTGCCGCGCTACGTCGTGTCCGACGACGGGCCCGACCACGCCAAGCGCTTCTACGCCACCGTCCTGCTGGCGGGACAGGAGCGGGGGCGGGGCGAGGGCCGGTCGAAGAAGCAGGCCGAGCAGGCGGCCGCCCGGGCGGCGTGGTCCGACCTGGCCGTCTCGGCACCTGCGCCGCCCGCTCCGCCCGCCCCGAGCTCCTCGAACGGGGACGCCGATGCCTGAGATGCCCGAGGTCGAGACCCTCCGACGTGACCTGGAGAAGGAGGTCGTCGGCAAGAAGATCAAGGCGGTCGAGGTGACGGGCGCCCGCGCCGTGCGCCGTCACAAGGACCCCAGCGAGGTGGGCGCACGGCTCGAGGGCCGCAAGATCACCGGGGTCACCCGCAAGGGCAAGTACCTGCTGGTGAGCCTCGACCCCGCCCCGGGGCCGTCCGGCGAGAAGCACACCGACGTGCTGGTCGTGCACCTCGGGATGAGCGGGCAGCTCCTGCGGGCCAGGTCGGCCAAGGAGCCGCTGGCCAAGCACACCCACGTCGTGATCACGTTCAGCCAGGGCGGCCAGCTTCGCTTCGTGGACCCCCGCACGTTCGGCGAGATGTTCGTCACCGCCGAGGACGAGGTCGAGAAGGCGGTGCCCGAGCTGGCCCACCTGGGCTTCGACCCGCTCGAGCAGGTCATGAGCTGGAACCGCTTCGGCGAGATGCTCCGGGTGCGGCACGCCAAGCTGAAGCCGCTCCTGATGGACCAGCAGTTCATGGCCGGCATCGGCAACATCTACGCCGACGAGATCCTGTGGGCCGCCGGCCTGCGCTACGACCGCCCCTCCGACTCGCTGTCGTCGCAGGAGGTGCGCCGGCTGTACCGCAGCCTGGTGGAGACCCTCCAGGACGCCATCAAGCACCGGGGGTCGTCGCTGGCCGACGAGCAGTACCGCGACCTGTTCGGCGAGGTGGGCGACTTCCAGAGCCAGCACAAGGTCTACGACCGCGAGGGCCAGCCGTGCCGGCGCTGCCGGAACCCCATCGTCCGGGTCAAGTCGCAGGGGCGGTCGACGTTCCTCTGCGAGCAGTGCCAGGTCTGATTCGCCGTCGCAACCGGAGGTTGCTCGGCGAGCTTTGATGGGGCTGCGGCGGTCCGGCGGAGCCGGACCGCCGCAGCTCTGTCTTTTCTCGGCGCCGGCGGCGCCGGCGCCCCCGGCCGGCAGCCGGGTGCGGCCGCCTCTGGCGGCTTCCGGCGGCCGCCGGCCGTTGCCTCGCCCCACCGCCGGAGCGCCCCGCCGGCGGCGGGCGGCCCGCCGCCCCGCCTCGGTCGTCGGCCCGGCGTTCCGGCGGCAGAAAGGGGGGCTATTCGCCCCTTCTTGCCGCCAGGACCAGGGGCGGTGCCCGGGCGTGACGGGGCCGTTGTGCGTGTTACTGGCGGGACTGGTGGGGTTCGTGGTTGATTGGTGCGACTCATGAGCGCCTTCTTCCGCAGCTGCTTCAACCCCGCCCGGCTCTCGGGTGGCATCTGCCTGGCCGACCTGGTCCGGAGCTGGGCCCGTCACCGTCCGCCCGTGGAGGTGGATCGGGCGGTCGACCAGATCGGCGCGCTGCTGCGGGCGGACGTGAGCGAGGACGCCCTGCGGGTGTGGGTGCTCGGCACCCTCGGGTGCGGGTTCGACCCCGGGCTGCACGGGATGCCGATGGCGGCCTGGCTGGGGCTGGTGCGGGACGTGCTGGCGGGCCGGGGCGACGCCGCCCTCCCCCAGGAGGCGTGGCTGGCGCTGCGCCCGTGGCCGGCACCCGACCTCGACGACCTGGGAGCCCTGCGCCACCTGGTGCGGGCGTACTTCAACCGGGACTGGAGGTCGCTCGCCCGGACCTCCGAGGCGGTGGTCGAGCGCTTCGTGGACGCCGAGGGGCCGGCCCGCACGGGCGAGCTGGTGGACGACATCGACGCCCTGCTCGCCCTCGGCCTGGGCGAGGAGCGGCTGCGGATCGTCGTGCTGGGGCGCCTGGGGTCGGCCTACGACCCCCGCCCCGACCTGCCCGGCGGCAAGACGATGGGCGAATGGCTGCGGGCGGTCCGCGGCATCGCCGTCTCCTCCGCCGTCAGCCGCCTCCCCGGCTGACCAGCGCGATCCGGCCGGCCCCGCCGACCGCACGTTCGCATCCGCGGTCCCGCCCGGGCCCGCCGCTACCCTCGCTCCGGTGTTCTTGAAGTCGTTGACCCTGAAGGGCTTCAAGTCCTTCGCCGAGGCCACCACCCTGGAGCTCCAGCCCGGCGTCACCGTCGTCGTCGGCCCCAACGGCAGCGGCAAGTCGAACATCGTCGACGCGGTGGCGTGGGTGCTGGGCGCCCAGGGGCCTCGCACGGTCCGGTCCTCGAAGATGGAGGACGTCATCTTCGCCGGATCGGCCACCAAGCCGGCCCTGGGCCGGGCCGAGGTCACCCTCACCATCGACAACTCGGCCGGCCTCCTGCCCGTCGACTTCACCGAGCTCACCATCACCCGCACCCTGTTCCGGTCGGGTGACAGCGAGTACGCCATCAACGGAGTGCCGTGTCGCCTGCTGGACGTCCAGGAGCTGCTGTCCGACACCGGCGTGGGGCGCCAGCAGCACGTGATCGTCTCCCAGGGCCAGCTGGCGGCGGTGCTGGACGCCAAGCCCGAGGACCGCCGGGGCGTCATCGAGGAGGCGGCCGGCGTCCTCAAGTACCGGCGCCGGCGGGAGAAGGCGGAGCGGCGCCTGGAGGGGACGGAGGCCAACCTCGTCCGCCTCCAGGACCTGCTCCGCGAGGTGCGCCGCCAGCGCCGGCCGCTCGAGCGCCAGGCCGACGCCGCCCGCCGCCGGGGCGCCATGGAGGAGGAGCTGCGCGCCCTGCGCCTGCACCTGGCTGGCCGCGAGCTGGTGCGGCTAACCGAACGTCACCGCGGGGCGGTCGCCCGTCGCGACGAGCTGGCCCGGGTGGAGGACAAGCTGCGGCAGTACCTGGCCGGGCTCCACGGCGAGGTGGCCGCCCAGGAGCACGAGGTGGCCGAGCGGGGCGGCGGGGACGACGCCGACGCCCTGCTGCGCTTCGAGGGCCTGCGGGAGCGGGCCCGGGGCGTGGCCGCCGTCCTCGCCGAGCGGCGCCGGTCGGTCGAGCGGGAGCTCCAGTCGAGCGTGGACGCCGACGTGGTGGCGTCGCTCGAGGCGGAGGCGGCGGGCCTCGCCTCGGCGCGGGCGGCGGTGGACGCGGAGGCGTCGGCCCTGTCGCCTCAGCTGGACGACCTGGGCCGGCGCGAGGCGGAGGTGGCCGGCGAGCGCGCCGCGTTCGAGCGGGAGTGGGGCGAGGCGGGCCGTCCCCCGGCGGCCCGGGCGGCCGAGCACCGCGGCGAGCTGGCCGCCCTGCGCCGGGCCGCCGACTCCGCCCGGGCGGAGCAGGCCCGGCTGGTGACGCGCCTGGCCGCGGCGGGGGAGCGGGCCGCCGGGCTGGCCGCCGAGACCACCGCCCTGGAGTCCGAGCTGGACGCGCTGACCCGGACGGGCCAGGAGCTGGCGCCCGCCCTGGACGCCGCCCGGGCGGGGCGGGCGGCCGCCGAGTCGGCCCTGGCCGACGCCGAGGCCGCCCTCCGCCGGGCCGAGCAGGCCCGCCACACGTGGGCGGCGCGGGCCGAGGCCCTCGCCTCGGCGCTGGACGCGGC
Organism: Acidimicrobiales bacterium; assembly: GCA_035540975.1. Taxonomy (NCBI): domain Bacteria; kingdom Bacillati; phylum Actinomycetota; class Acidimicrobiia; order Acidimicrobiales; species Acidimicrobiales bacterium. The sequence goes on along the minus strand of DATLFN010000128.1, from coordinate 4,083 downwards.
GCGGGCCCGGGCCGGCGCCGAGCGGCTGGCCGGCGTCGAGGGCGTCGTCGGGACCCTGGTGGAGCTGGTCGAGGTCGAGGACGGTTGGGAGAGCGCCTTCGAGGCCGCCGTGGGGGAGGCGGTCGCCGCCATCGTGGTGGACGGCGTGGGCGCCGCCCGCTCGGCCCTCAGCGCCCTCCACGCGGGCGACGCCGCAGCGGTCGGCGCCGCCGTCGTCGCCCTCGGCGGGCTGGGCACGCCGGCCAGCGCCGACCTCTACGCGGCAGCGGCCGGCGAGCCGGTGCGGGCCCACGTGCGGTCCCGCCACCCGGGCATGGACCGGCTGCTGGATACCCTCCTCGGCTCCGCCGTCGCCGTGGAGGGCGGCTGGGAGCGGGCCCTGGACGTCGCCCTGTCGGCGCCGGCGCTGGTCGTGGTCACCCGCCAGGGCGACCGCTTCGCCGCCGGCGGGTGGCGGGTGGGGTGCTCGGGCACCGTCGCCACCCGGGCCGCCTCGGCCGAGGCGGAGACCCGGGCGGCGGAGGCCGCCGCCGGCGCCGCGGCCGCCGCCGACGCCGTGGGCCCGGCTCGCGCCGCGCTGTCCGCGGCGCGCGCCGCCGAGGCCGACCTGGTCCGCCGGGTGGACGCCAACACCTCGCGGGTCGCGTCCGCCACCTCCGCCCTCGCCCGCCGCCGCTCCGACGCGGCCGACGCCGAGGCCGAGCGGGACAACGTGGCCGAGCACCTGGCCGAGCTGGCCGGTCGCCTGGAGGCGGTCGAGGCCCGGGTGACCGAGCTGGAAGCGCTGCTGCCCGCGCTCGAGGCGGAGGAGTCGGCCGTCACCGAGCGGGCCGCCGCCGCCCGCCTGGCCCGGGACCGCCTGGACGAGAAGGCGGCCGCACTGGTCGCCGTGCGCACCGACCTGGAGGTCCGGGCGGGGGCCCTGGAGGAGCGGCGCACGCTCCTCGTGGCCCGGCGGGCCGAGGTGGACGACCGCCTCCGCCGCAGCGGCGGCAGCCCGGCGGCGGCCGCCGCCCGGCGCGCCGCCCTCGAGCGCCGGGCCACGGCCGTAAGCCGGCTGGCGGGCGTGGTCGCCGGCCAGCTGTCGGTGGTGGAGGCCGCCCTCGGGCGCCTGCACGAGGAGCGCCGCCGCCGGCGCCACGCCCTGGGCGAGGCCACCGCCCGCCTCGACCGCCTCCGCCGGGAGCGGGCGGCGGCCGAGGGGCGCCTGGCGGAGACGGGCGATGCCGCCCGCCGGGCCGAGCTGGAGGCGGCCGAGCTGGCCGTGCGGCTGGAGGGGGCCACCGAGGCCGTCCGCCGCGACCTCGACGTCGCCCCCGAGCAGGCCGTCGCCACGCCCTGCCCGCCCCTCCCGGAGGGCGTCGGCGCCGCCGAGCGGGCCGCCGGCCTGGACCGGGAGCTCAAGGCCATGGGGCCGGTCAACCCCCTCGCCCTCGAGGAGCTCTCCGAGCTGGACGAGCGCCAGCGCTTCGTGGAGGAGCAGCTGGAGGACGTCCGGGCCGGGCGTCGCGAGCTGTCCAAGGTCATCGCGGCGGTGGACGCCGAGATCGGCGCCTCGTTCGCCGCCGCCTTCGCCGACGTGGCCGGCGCCTTCTCGTCCCTGGTCGAGACGCTGTTCCCCGGAGGGAGCGGGCGGCTGCGCCTCACCGAGCCCGACAACCTGCTCGACACCGGCATCGAGATCGAGGCGCGGCCGTCGGGCAAGAGCGTCCGGAAGCTGTCCCTGCTGTCGGGTGGCGAGCGCTCGCTCGTCGCCCTGGCGTTCCTGTTCGCCGTGTTCCGCAGCCGCCCGTCGCCCTTCTACCTGCTGGACGAGGTCGAGGCCGCCCTCGACGACGTCAACCTGCACCGGTTCATCGGGCTGGTGGACGAGTTCCGCGAGGAGGCCCAGCTCCTGGTCGTCACCCACCAGAAGCGCACCATGGAGGCGGCCGACTGCCTGTACGGCGTCTCCATGGCGCCCGGCGGCTCCTCCCGGGTCCTGAGCGAGCGCGTCCGCGCCTCCACCTGAGGCTCTGGCACCGGGAATCGACACCCGGGTGCCGATTTCCGGTGCCAGAACGGCGGCCGGGAGGGCGGTCGTAGGCTCCGGCCATGGAGATCGTCCTCATCCTGCTCGTGGTGCTGGCCCTGGTGGGGTCGGTGGCGGGCGTCACCGTGTCCAGGCGCCGGCGGGGCGGCGTCGAGCTCGAGCCGCCGCCGGCGGGCAGGGCGCCGGCGCCGACGCACCCGAAGGAGGCGCCCCGGCCGACGGTCGAGGCACCGACGAAGGAGGACGTCGAGGCCCCACCGGCGCCGGTCGACGTCGAGGAGGCGCCGCCCGAGCCCGTGCCCCTCGTCCTCCCACCCAGACCACGCTTCCGGGACCGGCTCACCAAGGCCCGGGGGCTGCTGTCGGGCTACTGGGCGTCGGTGCTGTCCCGGTCGCAGATCGACGCCGACACGTGGGACGAGCTCGAGGAGGCCCTCATCCGGGCCGACGTGGGCGTCGGCCTCACCGGCTCGCTGCTCGACGAGGTGCGGACACGGGTCAAGGCGGAGTCGATCACCACCTCGGAGGCGCTGCTGGAGGCGCTGAAGGACGACCTGGTCCAGCACCTGGCCGAGGGCGACCGGGCGCTGCGCATCGACGAGGGCTCCCCCTCGGTGTGGCTGTTCGTGGGCGTCAACGGCGTGGGCAAGACCACCACCATCGGCAAGCTGGGCCTGCGGGAGGCGGCGGCCGGCCGCAAGGTCGTCATGGCGGCGGGCGACACCTTCCGGGCAGCGGCGGCCGAGCAGCTGGGCCTGTGGGCCGAGCGGGTCGGCGCCGACCTGGTCCGGGGTGCCGAGGGCGGCGACCCCGGGTCGGTGGTGTTCGACGCCGTCGAGCGGGCGGCCGCACGAGGCGCCGACCTGGTGCTGGCCGACACCGCCGGGCGGCTCCACACCAAAGTCAACCTCATGGAGGAGCTGAAGAAGGTCCGCCGGGTGGCGGAGAGGCCTCCGGGCCGGCTCACCGAGGTCCTGCTGGTCATCGACGCCACCACCGGCCAGAACGGCCTCGTCCAGGCCCGCCAGTTCGCCGAGGCGGTGGACGTCACCGGCGTCGTGCTCACCAAGCTGGACGGGACGGCCAAGGGCGGCATCGCCCTCGCCATCGCGTGCGAGATGGGGCTCCCGATCAAGCTGGTGGGGCTGGGCGAGCAGCCCGAGGACCTGGTCGAGTTCGATCCCCGCGAGTTCGTCGACGCCTTGTTCGGGTGATTCGTCCTCCCGCGGAACCGGACCGGCACCCGAGGCGTCCAACCGGCATGCGCTCCCGTGTCGGCACCCTCACGACCGTGACCCTCTTCGCCGTGGCCGTCGCCCTGGTGGCGTTCGTCGCCGGGAACGGGGACGGCGCCGGGCTCGTCAAGCTCCCGGTGGCTTCCGTCGGCGGCGAGTCCTCCGCCGCCGCCGCCGACCGCAGCGCCCTGTACGCCCCCGCCCACGGCGGGGTGGAGTACCGGCTGGCGGGCGACCTGCCCGCCCTGCCCTCCGAGGCGGCCGCCTACCGGCTGGGGGCGACGGCCTCCCCCGAGGACGTCGCCCGGCTGGCCGGGGCCCTCGGCCTCGACGGCGACGTCCGCGACGTGGACGGCGCCTGGGCCGTGCGCGACGGCGACCGCGAGCTGCGGGTCGAGCGGTACCCCGGGCTCCCCTGGTACCTGGGCACCACCTGCGAGCCCGTCGCCGGCCCCGAGGCGCGGGCCGGCTCGGGGACCGTCGTGACGCCCACCGGCTGCGAGGTGGCGGTGTCCACGGGTGTCACGGTGGTCGAGGAGGGCGCCGTGCACGGGTGCGAGGGTGGCCCCGAGGGGTGCCCGACGCCCGCCACCGCCGCGCCGAGCGCCGCCCCGGCCGCTCCGGCGGTCGCCCCGGTGCCCGCTCCCGTCCCCACCTCGGCGCCGTGCCCGCCGGGGGCCGACTGCGCCGGCGTGTCGACGGCCGCCGCGTCCGCCTCGCCGACCACGAGCGTGGCGCCCTGCCTGCCCGGCACCCGCTGCGCCGTCGGCCCCGCCGCGCCGGTGACGGCCGCCCCCTGTGAGGGCTGGTGCCCGG
>DATLFN010000127.1 GCA_035540975.1 Acidimicrobiales bacterium | reverse complement strand
CCCACGACCGCCGCCCCGGTCCCGCCCTCCACCACGACGACGGTGCCCGGGCTCCTGCCGCTCCCCGGCGGCAAGCCCCTCCTGCCCCTGCCGTCGCTGCCCATCGCCACGCTGCCGCCCGTCCCGACCATCCCCGATCCGACGACACCCCCCACGGCGGCGGCTCCGGCGAGCGGTACGCCGGGCCGGGCGGCGTCGCCGCGCGGACTGTGGGCGGTCCCCGCCGAGGGCGGCACCGTGAGCGTGGCCGCCCGGGGCAGCCGCTACCGGGGCGTCATCCAGGCGGTGGCGGGAGACGGGCTGCGCCTCGTCAACCACGTCGACGTCGAGCAGTACCTCCGGGGCATGGGCGAGGTCCGCGACCCGGGCTGGCCGGCGGCGTCCCTCCGGGCGCAGGCCGTCGCCGCCCGGACCTACGCGCTGCGAGCCATGGGCGGCGGCGGCGAACTGTGCGACACCCAGCAGTGCCAGGTCTACCTGGGCGCCCAGGTCGAGTACGCGGCCATGGACCGTGCCGTCACGGCGACCCGGGGCCAGGTCGTCCTGTTCGGCAAGGGGCTGGCGTCGACGGTGTACTCGGCCAACGGCGGGGGGTTCTCGGCCAGCCCGGAGGAGGGCTTCGGCACGACCGGCGCCGGATACCCGTACCTGCGCCCCGCCCCCTACCCGACCAACGACCCGGGGGCGTGGTCGCTCACGGTGTCGCTGCGCGACGTGGCGGCCCGCATCGGCTACCGCGGCCGCATCGCCGCCGTGGCGACCAGGACGGCCGGCCCGTCAGGGCGTGTGCTCGAGGTCGACGTCGCGGGGACGGGCGGCGCCCGCACCGTCAGCGGCATCGACTTCGACCGCGCCCTCGGGCTGCGCTCGACCATGTTCACGGTGCGCACCGGGGAGTCGGCCACCGCGCCCGCCCCGCCGCCGCCCGCCGACGGGCCCGTGCAGGCGCTCCCGGGCGGCGATGCCCCGGCGGCGACGGGTGACCTGGCCGTCGACACGGCGGCCGCGACCGCCGCCGGGCCCGCCGGACCGGCGGCCGCCTCGCCGGCGCCCGGTCCTGCCGGCGCACCCAGCGCGGCGAGCAAGGCGCTGCTCGGCGGCATCGCCTGGCTGCTCCTGGTGAGCGTCGCCGGGGCGGGCATCGGGACGGGGCTCGGCGGCCGTCGTCCCGGACGGACTGGTCCGACGACGGCCGGGCCGGCGGGCGATCTCCCCGCTCCCGCCGACTGAACGCCGGTCGTACGCGGAACGGGCCCCCGGCGCACGGGGCTCTGGCGGCGGATTCGGGCGCACAGCGCCCCTTCCTGCCGCCGGAACCGCGGCACCGGGCGTAGGCGCGGAACGGCCCCGGCGCACCAGGCGCCGGGGCCGTTCGGCGGGCCGACCGGAAAGGCCGTCCGGGGAGGGCTAGAAGTCGTCCATGCCGCCCATGCCGCCGTGGCCGCCGTGGCCGGCGTTGGCGCCTTCCTTCTCGGGCTTGTCGACGATGACGGCCTCGGTGGTGAGGAACAGGGCGGCGATGGAGGCCGCGTTCTGGAGGGCGGACCGGGTGACCTTGGCGGCGTCGATGACGCCGGCCTTGAACAGGTCCTCGTAGTCGCCGGTGGCGGCGTTGAGGCCGACACCACCCTCGAGGTTGCGCACCTTCTCGACCACCACGCCGCCCTCGAGGCCGGCGTTCACGGCGATCTGCTTCAGCGGCTCCTCGACGGACCGGGCCACGATGCGGGCGCCGGTCGCCTCGTCGCCCTCCAGCTTCTCGGCTGCGTCGAGGATGCGGGCCTGGGCACGGAGCAGGGCGACGCCGCCGCCGGCGACCACACCCTCCTCGACGGCCGCCTTGGTGGTGGACACGGCGTCCTCGATGCGGTGCTTCTTCTCCTTGAGCTCGACCTCGGTGGCCGCGCCAACCTTGATGACGGCGACGCCGCCGGAGAGCTTGGCCAGGCGCTCCTGGAGCTTCTCCCGGTCGTACTCGGAGTCGGTGTTCTCGATCTCGGCCTTGATCTGGCTGATCCGGCCCTTGATGTCCTCCTCCGACCCCTCACCCTCGACGATGGTGGTCTCGTCCTTGGTGACCGTGACCTTGCGGGCCCGGCCCAGGAGCGAGACGTCCACGTTGTCGAGCTTCAGGCCGACCTCCTCGGTGATGACCTGGCCGCCGGTGAGGATGGCGATGTCCTGGAGCATGGCCTTGCGGCGCTCGCCGAAGCCGGGCGCCTTGACGGCGACGGACTTGAACGTGCCCCGGATCTTGTTCACGACCAGGGTGGCGAGGGCCTCGCCCTCCACGTCCTCGGCGATGATGGCCAGCGGGCGGCCGGCCTGCATGACCTTCTCGAGCACGGGGAGCATGTCGCGGACGGCGCTGATCTTGGAGCCGACGAGCAGGAGGTACGCGTCCTCGAGGACCGCCTCCATGCGCTCCGGGTCGGTGACGAAGTAGGGGGAGATGTAGCCCTTGTCGAAGCGCATGCCCTCGACCAGGTCCATCTCCATGCCGAAGGTCTGCGACTCCTCGACGGTGATGACGCCGTCCTTGCCCACCTTGTCGATGGCCTCGGAGATCATCCCGCCGATCTCGTTGTCGGCCGCCGAGATCGACGCCACCTGGGCGATCTGGTCCTTGGACTCGACGTCCTTGGAGATGTCCTTCAGGGCGCTGACGGCGGCCTCGACGGCGGCCTCGATGCCCCGCTTCAGCGACATCGGGTTGGCGCCGGCGGCCACGTTGCGCAGGCCCTCCCGGACCATGGCCCAGGCCAGCACGGTGGCGGTGGTGGTGCCGTCACCGGCGACGTCGTCGGTCTTCTTGGCGACCTCCTTCACCAGCTCGGCGCCGATGCGCTCGTAGGGGTCCTCGAGGTCGATCTCCTTGGCGATGGAGACGCCGTCGTTGGTGATCGTGGGCGCACCCCACTTCTTGTCGAGCACGACGTTGCGGCCCTTGGGGCCGAGCGTCACTCGTACGGCATCGGCGAGCTGGTTCATGCCGTTCTCGAGCGCACGGCGGGCCTGCTCGTCGAATGCAATCATCTTGGGCATCGCGGTGAATCCCTCCCGGGTTCGCGGGCGTTAGCACTCTCGGTATCTGAGTGCTAAGCGTACGACCAAGCTGGCACTCAACGCAAGCGAGTGCCAACGGCCCTGGGGCCCCGGCCGGGAGGAGGGCATCGCCGGGCCGTCAGGCCCGGACGGCGCCGGGCGGGGCTGGGGCCCCGCCTCGGCGAGGAGGCCGGGGATGGGGCTCCGGCCGGGAGGAGGGCATCGCCGGGCCGTCAGGCCCGGCGCCCCGCCTCGGGCTCGGCGCCGAAGCGGCGGGGGCGGTTGAACGCCGACTCCAGGCGCTCGAGCAGCTCGGCCTTCTTCAGCTCGGCCTCGCGGCGCTCGGCCAGCTGGGTGGGCGACGTCTTGAGCAGGCGGCGCACGGTGACGACGAGCTCGTCGGGGTCGAAGGGCTTGGTGAGGTACTCGTCGGCCCCGAGCTCCCAGCCCCGCACGAAGTCGCGTTCGGCCGTCCGGGCCGTGAGCAGGATGACCCTCGCCTCGGGGGCCAGGTTCGACTGGCGGCGGGCCCGGAGGACGCCGAACCCGTCGAACCCCGGCATCATGACGTCCAGCACCAGGCAGTCGGGCGCCGAGCGCTGGAGGGCGGCGATGGCCTGGTTCCCGTCGGCCGCCTCCCGCACCTCGAAGCCGGCGTCCTCCAGGGTGAAGGCGAGGATGGCGCGGATGTCGACGTCGTCGTCCACGATCAGGACCTCGGCCATGCTGAGGCTATCGGCAGCCCGGTTCGGGGGGTTGAGAAGCGGATCCGGCGGATTCGGGAGGTTCAGGCGCCGCCGGCCACGGCGGGGACGATCGAGACCGTCTGGCCGGGCGTCACCGGCGTCTCCAGCCCCTGGAGGAACCGCACGTCCTCGTCGGCGACGAACACGTTGACGAAGCGGCGGAGCTTGCGGTCGCCGTCGAAGAGGCGCTCGCCGAAGCCGGGGTGGGCGGCGTCGAGGGCGGCCAGGACCTCGCCGACGGTCCCGCCGTCGAGGTCGACGTCGGCCGCCCCGCCGGTGAGGGTGCGCAGCTGGGTGGGGATCCGCACGGTGACGCTCATGGCGCGGTCACTCTACGACTGCTCCGCGTCCAGCGCCTCGGCGAAGGCGTCCAGGGTCGGCGGGATGGTCACGGTGGGGCCGACGTGGGGGCTCACCGCGTCGATGGTCTTCAGGCCGTGGCCGGTGACCAGCGCCACCACCCGCTCGTCGGGCTGCACGACGCCCTGGGCGGCCAGCTTGGCCAGCGTGGCGATGGTGACCCCGCCCGCCGTCTCGGCGAAGATGCCCTCGGTCCGGGCCAGGAGGCGGATGCCCTCCACGATCTCCTCGTCGGTGACCGAGGCGATGGCGCCCCCGGAGGAGCGCACCACGTCCAGGGCGTACCACCCGTCGGCCGGGTTGCCGATGGCCAGCGACTTGGCGATGGTCCTCGGCTTCTGCGGGCGGATGACGTCGGAGGAGTCGGCGAAGGCGGTGGCCACCGGCGAGCAGCCGGCGGCCTGGGCGCCCGACACCCGCACGTGGGGCTCCTCGTCCAGGAGGCCGACCTTGTGGAGCTCGCCGAAACCCTTGTGCACCTTGGTGAGCTGGCTGCCGGAGGCGATGGGCACGACGACGTGGTCCGGGGCCCGCCACCCGAGCTGCTCGGCCACCTCGAACGCCAGGGTCTTGGACCCCTCGGCGTAGTACGTGCGGATGTTGACGTTCACGAACGCCCACGTCGGGTGCTGGCCCGCCAGCTCGGCGCACAGGCGGTTCACGTCGTCGTAGTTGCCCTGGACGGCGACCAGCCGGCCGCCGTAGACGGCGGTGGTGACGACCTTGGCGTGCTCGAGGTCGTGGGGGATGAAGACGATGGAGTCCATGCCGGCGTGGGCGGCGTGGGCGGCGACGGAGTTGGCCAGGTTGCCGGTGGAAGCGCACGCCGCCACCTTGAAGCCCAGCTCGCGGGCCTTGGTGAGGGCCACCGAGACCACCCGGTCCTTGAACGAGCCCGTCGGGTTCAGCGTGTCGTTCTTGACCCAAAGCTCGCCCAGGCCCAGCTCGGCCGCCAGCCGCTCCGCCCGCACCAGCGGCGTGAACCCGGCGCCCAGGTCCACCGGGTCGGCCGCCTCGGCGGGCAGCAGGGGGGCGTAGCGCCAGATGTTCGTGGGGCCGGCGGCGATGCGCTCCCGGCTGACGGCGGCGCGCACGGCGTCGTAGTCGTACACGACCTCGAGCGGCCCGAAGCAGTACTCGCACACGTGCAGCGCCTCGGCCGGGTACGGGCGCCCGCACTCGCGGCAGGACAGACCCGTGACGAACGGACCTCCCGATGGCGTCGACGGCACGGTTCCCTCCTCATCGTTCCGGGCATTGGCACCTGGCGGGGGTCGCCCGCTGGTTGCCGCGGTGTCGCTGGGCCCGGTCCCTCGACCGCTCTGGATGACGCTCCATCGTGGACCGGCACCGAAGCCCTTCGCAAACCGTCTTCGGGCCGCGACCGGGTCTCCTGCCGGCGAGCGACGTCAGGCCGGTGGCCCCGCTGCCGCCGGCTCGCCCACGCCGGCGCCCGAGCCGTCGCCCGAGCCGTCGCCCCCCGGCGGCCCCTGAGGGTCGGGATCGGCGTCGCCGCCCAGCGACTCGACGATCCCCGGCCCCTCCCCGGCCTCCTCCTCCGCCGCCACCCGGGGCAGCGGCTCGCCGAGCACGTGGACGCGCCAGAGGTGGGCGCCGAGGATCTTGAGCACGGCGGCGACGGGAACGGCCAGGAGGAGCCCGAAGAACCCGCCCAGCGAGCCGCCGGCGAGCAGGGCCAGGACGACGGCGGCGGGATGGAGCTGAACGGCCCGCTGCATCACCTGGGGGGTGATGAAGTGGTTGTCGATCTGCTGGACGACGACCATCACCGCGACCACACCCAGGGCCTGGAGGCTGCTGCCCGTGGTGAGGGCGATGACGAGCCCGGGGACGCCTCCCACCCACGGCCCGATCAGCGGGATGACGTTGAACAACCCGGCGATCATGCCGACCAGGAACCAGAACTTGAGCCCGATGGCGAAGAGCCCGACCGAGCACATCACGCCGACGATGACGGCCACCACCAGCTGGCCCCGGAAGAAGCCGCCGATGGCCCGGTTCAGCCGCTTGGCGACGTGGTCGACCTCGGGCCGGGCGTCGTCGGGGACGAGCGACTCCATGACGTCGCGGATGTGCGGCGCGTCGACCAGCAGGTAGAAGGCGATGATCGGCGCCAGCACCAGGATGAGCAGGACATGGAAGATCCGCACCCCGATGTCCCGCGCCTGGTTGAGCTGCTGGCGGAACGTGGCGTTGTCGTCCTGGAACGCGTCCTCGAGCTCCTGGCGGGTGAACTCCAGGAACGTGCCCTCGGACGCCCTGGACACGTCGTCGACCCACTGCTCGGCCTTGTCCTGGATCTCGGGCCACTCGCCGCTCAGCTCGTCGGCCTGGTCGGCGGCGATGGGATAGATCAGCGACGCGGCCACGATGAACAGGCCCAGCACGCCCAGGTACGCCAGCCCGGCGCCGGCGGCCCGGGGGATGCCGCGGCGCTGGAGGGCCGTCACCACCGGGTTGAGCAGGAAGACGATGGCACCGGCGAGGATCAGGGGCGGGAAGACGACCCGCACCTGCCAGGCGACGACCCCGATGACGAACACGACCGCCGCCATCCCGATCACGGCCCACGCCACCTGGCCGGCGCGGCGGATTCCATCCGTCACCACGTCAGGGTAACTCCCGCAGGTGCGCCGTCACGGCCTCCTCCACGCACGCCAGGGTGTCGGCGAAGGCCCGCTGGCGGCCGAACCGCTCGACGAGCGACACGGTCGGGACCCGGCTCTCGTCGAACGCCTCGCCCACGACGACGAGGACGGGGACGCCCGCCTCCTCGGCCAGGTCGGCGACGCCGCCCACCGCCTTGCCGGCGAAGCTGTGCTCGTCGAGGAAGCCCTCGCCCGTCACCACCAGGTCGGCGCCCTCGATGCGGTCGGCCAGCTCGATGGTGTCGGCGACCAGGTCGAAGCCCGGCACCAGGGTGGCGCCGATGGCCGCCAGCCCGCCCGCCAGCCCGCCGGCCGCACCCGAGCCGGGGATGGCGCGCACGTCGGTGCCGTAACGCTCGAGGTACACCTGGGCCAGCCGCTCCAGCCGGCGGCGCAGCAGCTCGACCTGGGTCGGCGTGGCGCCCTTCTGCGGCGCGAACTCCTCGGCGGCGTCGACGAAGGACGTGGTGACGTCGCACGCCACGACCAGCTCGACGCCCGCCAGGCGGGCGTGCGGCTCGAGTGCGCTGAGGCAGCCGAGGCCGCCGTCGGTGGAGGCGGAGCCCCCCACCGCCACGACGACCCGGCGGGCGCGGGCGGCGAGGGCGGCGGTGATGAGGTCGCCCACGCCCTCCGTCGAGGCGCGCACCGGGTCGTTCCACTCGGGCCCGCCCACCAGCTCGAGCCCCGCTGCCCTCGCCATCTCCACCACGGCGGTGGACGTCCCGGGGCGGGCCGCGCCGGCGCCGGGAGCGAGCATCCGCCACTCCGCCTCCACCGCCTCGCCCAGCGGCCCGCGCACGCGCGTCCGCCGGGCGCTCCCACCCACCGCCTCCAGCGTCCCCTCGCCGCCGTCCGCCACCGGCGCCCGGTCGCAACCCCAACCGCAGGCCCCGGCCGCCCTGGCGATCGCGCCCGCCACCTCCGCCGCGGTGGCCGTCCCGCGAAACTTGTCGGGGGCGGCGACGACGCGTTTCACCCGGGTATCGTGCCACCCGGCATGGGCCACCCCGAGTTGGTCATCGTCTCGAACCGCGGACCGCTCGCCTTCGAACTAGGCCCCGACGGTGAGCCCGTCGCCCGCCGCGGCGCCGGCGGCCTCGTCACCAGCCTGGGCCCGGCGGTGGCGAGCACGGGTGCCACGTGGGTCGCGGCCGCCATCTCCGACGCCGACCGGGTGGCCGCCGGCCGGGGCGTGGTGGAGGCCGAAGGGTTCCGGCTCCGCCCGCTGGTGATCGAGCCGGGCGCCTACCGGCAGTACTACGACGTCGTCGCCAACGCCACGCTGTGGTTCCTCAACCACGGCCTGTTCGACCTCCCCCGCCGGCCCCGGATCGACCGCCGGTGGCACGAGGCGTGGTCGACGTTCCGGGACGTCAACCGGGCGTTCGCCCGGGCGGTGGCGGACGAGGCGCCCGAGGACGGGACCGTGGTCGTCCACGACTACCACCTCCCGCTGGTGGCGCCGGCGCTGGCCGAGCTGCGGCCCGACGTGCGGAGCGTGTACTTCCACCACACGCCCTTCTGCGGGCCCAACTCGCTGCGCGTGCTGCCCGAGGACGTCGCCGCCGAGCTGCTCGGGGGGATGGCGGCCTCGGCCGCCTGCGGGTTCCACTCCCCGAGGTGGGCGCAGGCCTTCGAGGCGTGCGCCCGCGAGGTCCTCGGCGCCGCCCCGCCCACGTTCGTGTCGCCCGCGGCCGTGGACGGCGCCGACCTCGCCGACGTCGTGGCGAGCGAGGAGTGCAACGCCCAGCTGGCCCTGCTGGACGAACGGGTGGGGGACCGCAAGCTCATCGTGCGGGTGGACCGCATCGAGCTGTCCAAGAACCTCCTCCGCGGCTTCCTCGCCTTCGAGGCGCTGCTGGAGGCGGAGCCGGCCTGGCGCGGGGAGGTCGTCTTCGCCGCCTCCGTCTACCCCTCCCGGGATTCGCTTCCCGAGTACCTCGCCTACCGCAACGAGGTGGAGGCGCTGGTCGAGCGCATCAACAACACCTGGTCGACGCCGTCGTGGACCCCCATCGTCATGGACGCCTCCGACTCGTTCCCCCGTTCGGTCGCCGCCCTCCGCCGCTACGACGTGCTGCTGGTGAACCCCGTGCGCGACGGGCTGAACCTCGTCGCCCTGGAGGGCCCGTGCCTCAACGAGCGCGACGGCGTGCTGGCGCTCAGCCGGGAGGCGGGCGCCTTCGACCTGCTGGGCGGATCGGCACTGGCGGTCAACCCGTACGACATCGCGGGGACGGCCGACGTGCTGGCCCGGGCGCTGGCCATGGGGGGCGAGGAGAGGGCGACCCGGGCCGCCGCACTGTGCGCAGTCGCCCGCCGGCGGGGCCCGCTCGACTGGCTGGGCGACCAGCTGGCCGCCGCCAAGGGCGCGCCCTAACCCGGCACCCGCCGCTCCAGCAGCCGGCTGAACACGGCGACCACGCCCTCGGGTCCGTCGACCACCACGTCCGCCGCGTCGAGCAGGTCGGGGGGCGCCTCCTCGCTGCGCACGCCCACCTTCAGCGTCGCCACGCCCTCGCCCGCCAGGCGGTCGAGCACGGCGAACGCCGGGAGGTCGCCCACGTCGTCCCCGAAGAAGCACACGGCGCCGAGGCCCTCGGCCAGCTCGGCCAGCGCCGTCCCCTTGTCGACCGGCACCGGCGGCCGCAGCTCCTCGGACATCCGGGCCGGGTGGCGCACGAGGCCGGTGCGCTCCGCCTGCTCGGCCACCCACGACCGGGCCCACTCGAGGGACTCCGGCGACGTGCGGTAGTGGACGGTGAGCGACAGGCCCTTGCGCTCCAGGATCACGCCCGGCGGCGCCGCCTCGTCGCCCCGTTCGGCCACCTCGGCGATCACGGCCCGCCAGTCGGCGCCGTCGGGGTGCGTGACGATCTCGTCGCCGTCGGCCCGCTCGAGGCCGTAGAGGCCGACGGCCACGACGCCCCCGGGGCGGCCGGCCAGATCGAGGTGGGTGGCCAGGAACTCGGCCGGCCGCCCCGAGATGACGGCCACCCGCCGGTACCGTGCGGCCAGCGCGTGCAGGGCGTCGACCGCCTCGGGGAGGGGGCGGGAGGTCGTGGGGTCGTCGACGATCGGGGCGAGCGTCCCGTCGAAGTCGGTCAGGATGCCGGTGCGGTCGGGAGCGGCGAGGAACGGGGCGAGGAGCTGCTCGTCGACTCGTTCCACCGCCCGGACCGTACCCTGCCCAGGGTGGGACGCCGGGTGCTCGCAGGTGCGCTGCTCGCGTCGCTCGCCCTGCTCCCGTCGTGCGGGGACGACACCGTGCGCCTCAGCTTCGTCCCGGCGGCGGGCGAGCGGGCCGAGTACCGCATCCGGGTCCGCGCCGAGGCGGTCACCACCGTGGGCGACGAGCCGGCCCGGCGCACGGTCGACGACACCGAGCTCGTGGCGTCGCACGAGGTGCTGGACTCCGGTGAGGGCGGGAGCCGGGTGTCGGTGCGCCTGGCCGAGGAGGGGAAGGCGCCGTCGGCCTTCGTCGTCCGCTTCGACCAACGGGGCCGGCCGGTGGAGGTGCAGCAGACCGAGGGCGCGGCCGCCGCCGTCGCCGACCTCGGCCTGTCCGAGCTCTTCCCCGGTGCCGCCGGCGTCCCGCCGGAGCGGCGGCTGGCACCCGGCGACCGGTGGACGATCGACGCACCGGTGGCCCTGGCCGGGCCGGCCCGGGCCCGGCTGGCGGGCGAGGGCCGGCTGGTGGCCCTGGAGGCGGCGGGCGGTCGGCGCCTGGCCCGGGTGGAGAGCGGCTACCGCCTGCCGGTGCGGCGCACGGCCGAGCAGACGGGCGGGCGGCTGGTGCTGGACGGGTCGCTCGACACGACGGCCCGGGTGGCGTACGACCTTGACGACGACGTCGTGCATTCCGTACGGGCGCGCACCACCGGCCGCTACCGGGTGACCCTCCTCCCGCCCGACGGCGTCGTCGGCCCGCCGGTGCCGGGGACGCTCGTCGTGGACGTCGACTCCACCACCCGGCGGGTGGGCTGACCGCCCTGCTCGGCGGGAGGGGCCAGAGCCCCTGGGAGACTGGTGTCAAACGGGTCGGCCGCTGACGCGGCCGAACGGCTCGGGTGGCCTGAGCAGCGGTTTTTCGGCCGCCTCCACCACCCGGCGGGTGGGCTGACCGCCTACGGCGCGGTGGTGGCCGTGGCCCGGGTGGTGGCCGTGGTCGACGCCGTCGCCGCCCGGGTGGTCGCCGTCGTGGAGGGGGCCGGCGCCAGCTGCTGGGCCAGCTCGGGGCCGACGACGACCACCACGTTGGCGCCCTTGGGGTCGGTGACCGGCAGGGGCGGTGCCGTCGGGTAGGCGACGACGACGTTGGCCGGCAGGCCGAGGGCCGACGCCACGGCCTGCGCCTCCCGCTCGAAGTCGGCCGACGTGAAGTAGACGTTGCTGGCCTCCGCCCTCGTGGCATCGGTGGGCGCCAGGACGTTGTAGCCCGCCGCCTGGAGGGTGTCGCGGGCCTTGCCGGCCACCCCCTTCACCGGCGTGCCGTTGGTGGGGAGGACCTTCACCTCCTGGGGCGAGCGGGGCGGGACGGTGGCCAGCGTGGTCGGCGGCAGGGTGGTGGCGGGGTCGTCCGACGAGCCGCCGCCGTCGTCGTCGTCCTCCTCCTCCGCGCCGGCCGAGATGCGGTCGGGCCCGGGGTCGTCGGCCGCGTTGAGCAGGACGATGCCGAGGATGACGGCGACGGCGAGGAGGACGGCACCGCGGCCCGCGGCCATGCCGGCCGACCGCCCGAACGACCCGTCCTGGGCGGCGTGCCCGGCCCGCCTCATGTTCCTCACCGGATCTGGGGCCGCCCGTCCGCCCGCCCCTCGTAGCGCGCCCGGCGCCGGCGATCGCGGGCAAGGCGGAGCCGGCGCACCACCAGCGGGTCGTACGCCTCGGCCTCCCTGGAGTCCGTCAGCTCGGCGAGCAGCCGGTAGTACCGGGTGGCCGACACGTCGAGGTGCTCACGGATGGCGAGCTCCTTGGGGCCCGGCAGGGTCCACCAGATGCGCTCGAAGTCGAGGATCGAGCGGTCGCGATCGGAGAGCGGCATCCCGGGCAGCCTGCCAGCCGGTCGTGGCCAGTTCAAGGACCCTCCCCCGTCCCGTCGCCCGGGAGGCGTCCGACCCTGTCGGCTTCGGGGACCAACGGGGCTTTCCTCCGATGTACCGAAAAG
This sequence comes from Acidimicrobiales bacterium, assembly GCA_035540975.1. Classification (NCBI taxonomy): domain Bacteria; kingdom Bacillati; phylum Actinomycetota; class Acidimicrobiia; order Acidimicrobiales; species Acidimicrobiales bacterium. The sequence continues at coordinate 21,371 of DATLFN010000127.1, read as the reverse complement.
TTCCGCCCGGAGTGCCGAAGAGGACGAATGCGCAGGCCGCCGCACCGGGGCGTCGGCAGGTTGGCGGCGGGGCTGGTCGCCTACCTGCCCGAGGGCAGGACCCGAGCGACTCGGCATTCGCCCTCGCCAAAAGCCGGCCCGCACGCTCGGCCTGGAGACGGTCGCCGAGGGCGTCGAGCGCCCCGACCAGGTGGCGGAGCTCGTCGCCCTGAGACGCGTGATGGCCCAGGGGTACCACTTCGCCCGGCTCCTCACCTCGAGGCCGTCGACACCTCGAGGCCGTCGACGCCCTGCTGGCGGCCACCGCCCGCGAGGGCTGGGCCAGCGGGCCCCGGGCGCCACGTGCCCCGGCGGCCGGTGCTGTGGTCTGCTAGTGACCCCTCGTCGCCCGAGTAGCTCAGCCGGCCAGAGCAGGCGCCTTGTAAGCGTCAGGTCGTGGGTTCGAGTCCCACCTCGGGCTCGTCCCCGCGCCGTTCCACCGTCACGCCGGGAGGCGCTCGGCCTCCGGGCCGTCCTCCCGGAGGTGGCCCTCGAGCTTGCGCTTGATGCGCTGGAGGGCGTTGTCGATCGACTTCACGTGCCGGCCCAGCTGCTCGCTGATCTCCTGGTACGACTTCCCCTCGACGTAGAGGCGCAGGACGTCGACCTCGAGGCCCGACAGCGTCTCGCCGATGGAGCGGCGCATGGCGGCCAGGCGCTCGTTGGACACCACGGTGTCGGCCGGGTCGGGCACGGCCAGCGGGTCGAGCATGTCCTCCAGCGACCGCTCGCCGGCGTCGTCGCCGCCCCGGGTGCCCGACAGCGAGACGTACTGGTTCAGCGGCTGGTGCTTGTGGCGGGTGGCCGACTTCACGGCGCTGATGACCTGGCGGGTGATGCAGAGCTCGGCGAACGCTCGGAAGGACGCCTCGCGGTCGGGGCGGAAGTCGCGCGCCGCCTTGAACAGGCCGATCATCCCCTCCTGCTCGATGTCGTCCGAGTCGGCGCCGATCAGGAAGTAGCTCCGGGCCCGGGCCTTGGCGAAGCGCCGGTAGCGCTCCAGCAGGACGAGCAGGGCGTCGGTGTCGCCCGCGTGGTACCTCCGGACCAGTTCGGTGTCCGCGAGCTCGAGGAGGGGGACGTCACAGCGGGTCGTCATCGGCTCTGCTCCTGCGGTGGTGTGAAGAAAGTCCGAAGCGTGGCGTTTGCAACGAGGGGTTGCGGGTAGGACTAGTCATTTGTAGCTACGGCCCCCCGGGGTGTCAATGGCCCGGTCGGGCCCCTGCCCCTGGCCCGGGCCGCGAACCGGACCCCGGGGCACGAATGGCGCGAAGAATTCCCGTACCGCGTCGCCGCCGCCCAACCCGCTGCGGGCGGGCTAGGAGCTGCGGCGGCGGGCCAGCTCGAAGCAGGCCACGGCGCCCGCCGCGGAGACGTTCAGCGACGCCAGCGCGCCCCGCTGGGGGATGCACACCACGACCTCGCAGCGCTGGCGGACGAGCCGCGAGAGGCCGCCGCCCTCGGCGCCCAGCACCAGCGCCACCGGCTCGGGCCCGAGCGGGAGGTCGAACACGCTGCGGTCGGCGCCCGCGTCGAGGCCGACGGTCCACACCCCGGCCCGGCGCAGGGTGGTCATCGCCGCGGGCAGGCCCGGCACCACGGCGATGGGGAGGTGCTCGATGGCCCCGGCCGCCGCCTTGGCCACCGTGGGCGTGACGTGGACGGCGCGGTGGCGGGGCAGGACGACGCCGGTAGCGCCGGCGCACTCGGCCGTGCGGAGCAGGGCGCCCAGGTTGTGGGGGTCGGTCACGCCGTCGAGCACCAGCAGGAAGGGGGGGCGGCCGTCCGCAGGCGACGCCAGGTCGTCGAGGTCCGCCTCCTCGAGCGGCGCGGCGCGGGCCACGACGCCCTGTGGGGCGTCGGTGGCGGCCATCCCGTCGAGGCGGCCGCGGCCCACGCGGCGGACCGGGACCCGGGCCCTGGCCGCCAGGTCGAGGATCTCGCCCAGCACGGGGGACGGGTCCAGTCCCTCGGCCACGTACAGCTCGCGCACGCGGCGGCGCCCGGCGACCAGCAGCTCGCGCACCGCCCGGCGCCCCTCCACCTGCTCGCCGCCGAGGCCGCGGGGGTCCCTCGGCTGCGATCGCCGGGGGGGGCCGGCGGCGGCCGGTCGGCGGCGCGGCGGCGGGCCCGACGGCCCCGACGGTCGCCGTCCCCGGGGCGGCGTCATCCGGGGACGACCAGGGCGACGGCGGTGCAGGCGATGCCCTCGCCCCGGCCCAGCGCGCCCAGCCCCTCGGCCCGGGCCGCCTTCACGCTGACCGGAGCGCCCACCGCCGCCCCCAGGCACTTCTCCATGGCGTCGCGGTGGGGTGCCAGGCGGGGGCGGTCGAGAACGACGGTGCAATCGGCGTTGGCGGGCCGCCACCCGGCCTCGCCCACCCGCCGCACGACCTCGCCGAGCAGGCCGATGCTGTCGGCGCCCGCCCACACCGGGTCGGTGTCGGGGAAGTGCCGGCCCAGGTCGCCCAGTCCGGCGGCGCCGAGCAGGGCGTCGGCCACCGCGTGGGCCACCACGTCGGCGTCGCTGTGCCCGGCCAGGCCCCGCTCTCCGTCGAACACCACGCCGCCGAGGACGAGGGGGCGGCCGGGATCGTCGCTGAACGGGTGCACGTCGAAGCCCTGGCCGACCCGGGGCGACGTGCCCACCAGCGCCTCGGCCACGACCAGATCGCCGGGCACCGTGACCTTCAGGTTGCCGGCCCCGCCGGGGACGACGACCACGGGCGTGCCGGCCGCCTCGAGCAGGGCGGCGTCGTCGGTGGCCTCGCCCTCCGCCTCGTGGGCCGCCCGCAGGGCGGATGCCGAGAAGGCCTGGGGCGTCTGCGCGGCCCACAGCCTGGTGCGGTCGAGGGTGGCCACGACGGTGGTCCCGTCCACCTCCTTCACCGTGTCGGTGACGGGGACGGCACACACGGCCGCCTCCGCGCCCGCCTGCACGGCCTCCACGGCGGCGCGGAACATGGCCGGCGTGGCGAGCGGCCGGGCGGCGTCGTGGACCACCACCACCTCGGCGTCGGCGGGCACGGCGGCCAGCCCCCTGCGCACCGAACCCGAGCGGGTGGCGGCGCCCGCCACGACCACGTCGGCGGCCGGCTCGGGGCGGTCGGCCATGTCGGCGGGCACCACGAGCACGACGCCGTCGCCCACCTGGCGCGCCGCGGCGAGGGACCAGTCGAGCACCCGACGCCCGCCCAGCGCCGAGTACGGCTTGGGGCGCCCGAACCGGCTCGAGGCGCCGGCCGCCACCACGATGGTCCACACGCTCACCGGCCCATACTCGCGGCTGCGGCCGGGCGGCGGCGAGTACGTCGGCCTCGTTCGTTCGCTTCGCTCACTCCACTCGGCCGAGTCGGATCGTGCTCCGGCGGGCGAGCGGAGCTCGCGCCGCGCTCCGCCCTGTCCCTTCCGGTGTCCGCAGCCGGAGAGGCCGCCTGCGGCGGCGAGTGCGGCCACGGACCTTTCCCAGCCGGGCGGCCTCCGGGCCCTCCCCGCCCTACGCCTCGGTGGCCATGGACGCGAAGAGCATGCGGCCGACCGACGTCTCGACCTTGCTGGTGATGCGCACGTCGACCTCGTTGCCTACCAACGAGGCGGCGCCGCCCACGACGACCATGGTCCCGTCCTCCAGGAAGCCGACGCCCTGGCCCGGCTCCCTGCCCTCCCGCACGATCGGGATGCGGGCCCGCTCACCGGGCAGGTAGACGGGGCGGAGGCCCTCGGTCAGCCGGCGCAGGCTCAGGCAGTGCACCCCCTGGAGCTCGGCCGTCCGGAGCACGCCCTCGTCGAGCGTCAGGAGCCCGGCGCCGAGGCGGCGGGCCAGGGCGACCAGGCGGGCATCGGTGTCGTCGTGCTCGGGCACCTCGTCGTCGAGGACGTGCACGCTCACCCCGGGGTGGTTGCGCAGGGCGTCGAGGATCTCCAGCCCCCGCCGCCCGCGCCGGCCCCGGGCGGCGTCGGCCGACTCGGCGATCGCGTGCAGCTCGTCGAGCACGAAGCGGGGGACGAGGACGGCGTCGCGGAGGAACCCGGAGCGGGCCAGGGCCAGCAGCCGGCCGTCCACCACGGCGGCGGCGTCGACCATCACCCCGCCGGTATCGGAGGGCCCGTACGACGTGGCCCGGACCAGCGGGCGGGAGGAGAGGCCGGCCATGGCCAGCAGCTGGTCGCTCTTGCGGGCCCCCAGGCGGAACCCGAGGAAGGTGCCGACCCACACCACCAGGCCCACGATCGACCAGCCGACCTGGGCGGGGAACACGAAGGCGGCGGGGAGGACGACCACGCCGGAGAGCCCGCCCAGCACCACCGAGCCCACGCCGCCGGCGAAGAGCCGGTGGGCCGGTGCGGTGTCGATGCGCCGCTCGGCCACGCCCATGGCGACGTCGAGGATGCGCCCGAGGATCCCGCCGGCGACGTAGCCGACGCAGGCGCCGAGGGTGGCGCCGATGATGGCGCCGGTGCCCGGATCGCCGCCCGCCCGCCCGTGGCCCACGGCGAAGCCGGCCGCCGTGGCCAGGAAGACGATGAACAGCCGGACGACCTCGACGAACACGTCCCTGTATCGGCCTCGGGCGGAGGCGGCTGGAGCGCGCTGGAGCGCGGGGCCTACGGCAGCGCTTCGTTGAGCTTCTGCTCGGCCTCTTCCTCGGTCACCCCGATGGCGAAGGTGAGCTCGGACACCAGGATCTGGCGCGCCCGGGTGAGCATGCGCTTCTCGCCCGCCGACAGGCCCTTGTCCTTGTCGCGGATCGAGAGGTTCCGCACGACCTCGGCCACCTGGTAGATGTCGCCCGACTTCAGCTTCTCGACGTGGTTCTTGTAGCGACGGGACCAGTTGGTGGGCATGCGCGCCTCCTTCTTGCGAAGGACGGCGAACACCTCCTCGACCTCTTCGTCGTTGATGACCTCACGCAGCCCGACCTCGTCAGTGTTGTCGCACGGCACCATGAGCGTGAGGTCGCCGTAGGCGAGCTTGAGGACGAGGTACTCCCGCTTCTCCCCGAAGACTTCCTTCTGCTCCCGCTTCTCGATCACCGCCGCCCCGTGGTGGGGGTACACGACCTTGTCACCGACGTCGAACGCAGTTTCAGGCATGCCTCTCCTGGTTGGACGAAGAAGGGATGGGCCCAGGGTACCGGGGTGGGCACAGAGCGGACAACTCGACGTGGCGGGATGGACCGGCGCGTACCATTCGCCCGAATGCCGGCCGAGCTCCTGGCCTCCTCCCCGCTGTTCTCGGTGCTCGGCGCCGGTGGTCTCGCCGCGGTGGCGGCCGCCGCCCGGCCCGTGCGACTGGCCCGCAACGACGTGCTGTTCGAAGAGGACGAGGCGGCGGCGGCCGTGTACGTGGTCGTGTCCGGTCGCATCGCCATCGTGAAGCGGGCGGGCGAGGCCGGCCGGGAGTCGGTGGTCGCCCTCATGGAGCGGGGCGACGTGTTCGGCGAGGTGGGCCTCTTCGACGGCGGCGGCCGGGCGGCCCAGGCCCGGGCCCTCGACGCCTGCCACCTGCTGGAGGTGCCCTACCCGACCTGCGCGCCGCCCTGGAGGAGAGGCCGCAGGCGCTGTGGGCGGTGCTCGCCCTGCTGGCCCGGCGCCTGCGCGCCACCGACGAGAGCCTGGCCGACGCCATGCTGCTGGACGTCCCCGGGCGGACGGCCAAGCGCCTCCTGGAGCTGGCCGGGCCGGGCGACGGGTTCGGGCCGTCGGTGACCCAGGAGGAGCTGGCCGCCATGGTCGGGGCCTCCCGGGAGCGGGTCAACAAGGCCATCGCCGCCTTCGTGCGCCTGGGCTGGGTGGAGCAGGCCGGCCGCCGCTACCGGGTCCTCGACCGCCAGCGCCTGGCCGACCGCGCCCGCTGAGCGACGGCACGACGGGTCGGGACGCGACCGGCGCCCCGGCCCGGTCAGCGGCTCAGGAAGGCCACGGCCCGGCGCCAGGCGTCGGCGGCGTCGTCGGCCCGGTGGGTGGGCCGCTCGGGGTCGTGGACGAAGCCGTGCTCCGCCTCGGGGTAGCGGGCGATCTCCACGTCGGGCAGGGCGGCCAGCGCCTCCACGTCGTCGGGCGGCGTGAAGGCGTCGAGGCCGCCGACGATGGCCAGCACGGGGCAGCGGCCGGGGCGGGACAGGGCGTCGAACGGCTGGCCGTGGCCCTCCCGGGCCCACGGCACCCGGATCATGCCGTAGAACGCCACCGCCCGGTCGAAGCGCCCGGCGGCCGAGGCCTTGAAGGCCCAGGCGCCACCCTGGCAGAAGCCCATGACCGCCACCGGCTCGACCCCCAGGTGGTCGGCGGCGGCGACCAGGTCGCCCACCGCCCGCTCATCGGGGTTCGACGCGATGTCCCGCTCGGTCTGCGGCAGGTCCTCCCGGCCCGGGAACGGCTCCACGGCGCAGACGGCCCAGCCGTGCTCCTTGGCCAGGCGGGCGACCAGGTCGTCGAAGAGGGGCCGCAGGCCCATGATGTCGGGCGCGACGACCACGCCCCGGCTGGGCGCCCCGTCGGGGACGGCCACCTCGGCGGCGGTTCCGGACGGCAGGGTGATCCTCACGCGTACCTCACGCGTACCGGTCGAGGATCGACGTCTCGGCCAGGCGGGACAGGCCCTCCTTGATGGCGCGCGCCCGCACCTCCCCCACGCCCTCCACGTCGTCGAGCTCGTCGGTGCCCGCCCGCAGCACCTTCTGGAGGCTGCCGAAGCGGGCGACGATGTTCTCGATGATCGCCTCGGGCAGGCGGGGGATCTTCGACAGGAGCCGGTACCCGCGGGGCTGCACGCCGGCCTCCAGCTCGGCCGAGTCGCCCGGCAGGTGGAGGACCGCGGCCACCGACTTGAGGTCCAGCAGGTCCTCGGTGCTCAGGCTGGACAGCGCCTCCATGGCCTTGTCGAGCCGCCAGCGGGGCCGGTCCTGGTAGTAGTCCTTGAGGACGAGGCGGCGGTCGTCCTCGACGCCGCCCATGAGCTCCTCCAGCTGGAGCAGCACCAGCCGGCCGTCGGTGCCCAGCTCGACGATGTAGCCGTCGATCTCCTCGGCGATGCGCCGGACCATCTCGGCCCGCTGGAGCACGGTGACCACGTCGCGCACGGTGACCAGGTCCTCGACCTCGAGGGCCGAGAGGGCGCCGCTGACGGCGTCCAGGCGGGTCTTGTAGCGCTCGAGCGTCTGGAGGGCCTGGTTGGCCCGGGTGACCAGGCGGGGCACCAGCTCGAGGGGGTGCTTCCGGTCGTGGCGGTACACGGCGATGATCGACATGTCCTCCGACACCGAGATCACCGGCACGTCGACTGACCGGGCCACCCGCTCGGCCGTGCGGTGGCGCGTCCCCGTCTCCGAGGTGGGCACGTTGGGGTTGGGCACCAGGTGGACGTTGGCCCGGGCGATGCGGCTGGCGTCGGAGGCCAGGATGATGGCGCCGTCCATCTTGGCCAGCTCCGACAGGCGCTGCGGGCTGAACTCGGCGTCCAGCAGGAACCCACCCGAGCAGATGGCCAGGACCTCGGGACCGTCCCCGACCACGATGAGGGCGCCCATGTTCGCCTGGAGGATCCGGTCGAGGCCCTCACGGAGCGGGCGGCCGGGGGCGACGGCGCCGAGCGCCTCGGTCATCGCCGTACTGCGCCGGCTGATCACGATGGGAATGCTACTGCCGCGAGGCGGCCGGCATGCCCAGGAGGTCGAGCGCCTCGGCCAGGGTGGCGGGGCGCAGGATGAGCAGGCCGGCGGCGACCTCGGGGGCCGACGGCGGCACCATCGCCCGACGGAACCCCAGCCGGCCGGCCTCGGCCAGGCGGCGCCCGGGCGAGGCGACCTGGCGGAGCTCGCCGCCCAGCCCGACCTCGCCGCAGGCGACCAGGTCGGGCGGCAGGGGGACGCCGGTCCTGGCCGACGCCAGGGCCAGGGCGACGGGCAGGTCGGCGGCCGGCTCGGTGACCCGCACGCCGCCGACGGCCGAGGCGTAGACGTCGGCCTTGCCGAACGTCATCCCCGCCCGCTCGGCGAGGACGGCGAGCACGAGCGCGAGGCGCCCACCGTCCAGCCCCTGGGCCGACCGGCGGGGCATGGGGAGGTCGGTGGGCGAGATCAGGCCCTGGACCTCCACCAGCAGCGGCCGCTGACCCTCCATCGCCGGCACGACGACGGAGCCGGGGACGCCGGCCCGGCGATCGGCGAGGAACAGGGCACCGGCGTCGGGCACGCCCACCAGGCCCGTCCCCGCCATCTCGAACAGCCCGAGCTCGCCGGTGGCCCCGAACCGGTGCTTCACCGCCCGCAGCAGGCGCAGGGAATGGTGGCGCTCACCCTCGAAGGACAGCACGGTGTCCACCACGTGCTCCAGCACCCGCGGGCCGGCCAGCGTCCCCTCCTTGGTGACGTGGCCGACCAGGACGGTGGCCAGCCCCCTGGCCTTGGCCAGCGCGACCAGCCGCGCCGCGCACTCCCGGACCTGGGAGACCGAGCCGGGGGCGGAGCCGACGTCGGGGTCGAAGACGGTCTGGATGGAGTCGACGACGAGCACGTCGGGCTTCACCTCGTCCACCGCGGCGACGACGGCGGGCAGCGACGTCTCCGCCACCAGCCACAGCTCGGCGCCCACCGCTCCCATGCGCTCGGCCCGCAGCCGGACCTGCTGGCCCGACTCCTCGGCCGACACCAGCAGGCAGCGGGCGCCGGTGGCCGCCATGGAGGCGGCGGCCTGGAGCAGCAGGGTCGACTTGCCGATGCCGGGCTCGCCCCCGACCAGGGTGACCGAGCCCGGGACGAGGCCGCCGCCGAGGACGCGGTCGAGCTCCTCCACGCCGGTGGGCCGGGTGCGCCACTCCGCCATCTCCACGTCCGCCACCCGCACCGGCCGGGCGCCGCCCTCCCCCGCCGCCGGGCCGGCGGCGGGGAGGGCCCGCTCCGCCTCCTCCACGAGGGTGTTCCACTCCCCGCACGCCGGGCACCGCCCCGACCACCGCGGCGCCGTCCCGCCGCAGTCGCTGCACCGGTGCACGAGCCGCGTCCTGGTGGCCATCCCCCGAGGCTACGGACGGGGTGTGACGCGGGCGGGGATGCCGCCGATCGACTGGTGGGGCGGGGGGGCACTTCGGCTCGGCCTTCCGGCGGCAAGAACGGGCGCTATGCGCCCCTTCCTGCCGCCGGGGCTCTCATCCCCACGACATCCCGCGACTGCGCCGCACGACGACCACGAGCAGCGCCAGGCCCGAGCCGACGGCGACGGCGCTGGTTGCCACTCTGACGGCGTTCCACGCCACGGACGTGGCCCGCACCTCCACGGTGGCGCCCAGCGGCACCGGCCACACGGCGTCGCCGGCGCGGGTTCCCGGGGCGTCGTCGTCGGAGCGACCGGCCAGGTCGGCCACCACCTCGAAGCCCAGCACGTCGCCGAGGGGGCGGCCCAGCTCGCGTTCGAGCCCCGCCGGGTCGATGCCGAGCGTGGGGCTGCCCAGTTCCTCGGCGAGGGCGTCGTCCCCGAAGGCGCCCAGCCCGGCCGACAGGTCCACGGTGCCCGACAGCGTGCTGCGCGTCCGCCAGAAGCCGCGGTCCTGGGCGAGCCGCAGGTTGCGGAACGGTCCCGACGGCCCTCCAAGCTCGTCGAGCGCCCGGCGGGCGCCCGCCGTCGACGAGAACGGCTTCGACGCCTCGAGCGTGGCGCCGCCGCCCGGCGCAGGAGTGGGCCCCTCCACGACCCACCCCGCCGCCTCGAGGTCGTCCACCCGGAGCTGGTCGGCCAGGTCGGGGACCTGCTCGACCGCCTGCCCGTCGAGCCGCACGACGGCGACGACGCGGCCGCCGCCGCCCGCCGCCGTCTCCACCTCCACCGAGACGTCCGCCCGGCAACCGCCCAGGGCGACGACCGCCACCACGGCGCCCGCGGCGCGGCGCCACGGGGCCGCGTCAGGTCGGCGTCGACGAGCGCGCAACATCCGCCCGAGCGTACGCGTCCGCCTCCGCGGGCCGGGCAGGGCCGTTTGACCCTTGGAGCGGCGGGCGCCCTTCGTTACGCTTCCGCCGGGACAGATCTTTCGCGCAGCGGCGCATCCGCACGACTAGCCCGGGCCCGGTGCAGTTGACAGCCGGCGGCGGGCCGACACGGGCGGGATCCTCCCGCAACCGACCATTCGCACGACGCGCCCGAGGGGGGCGAAGGGGGAGAGGCCACACATGGGCAAGCGCATCCGAACTCGAAGCCGCTGGGCGCGGGGCCTGGCCGGCGCCGCCGTGGTGGCCGCCGGGCTGGCGGCGGCGGGACCACCGGCCAGCGGCGCCCCGCCGGAAGCGGCGGTCGCCGGGTCGTACATCGTCACCCTGGTCGACGGCGCCTCGTCACGGGCGGTGGCCGCCCAGCACGCGGCCGAGCACGGCGCCCAGGTGGGCTTCGTCTACGAGCACGCCCTCAACGGCTACGCCGCCCGGATGGCGGAGCAGGCCGCCGCCCGGGTGGCCGCCGACCCGAGGGTCGTCCGGGTGGAGCCCGACGGGGTGGCCCGGGCGGTGGCCCAGGCGCTGCCGTGGGGCATCGACAAGATCGAGGCCGACGTCAGCTCGACCAAGGCAGGAGACGGCACCGGCGCCGTCACCAACGTCAACGTCTACGTCATCGACAGCGGCGTGGGCACGCACCCCGACATCAACAAGGTGAACCACGTCAACTTCGCCGGCGGCAAGAACGACGACTGCAACGGCCACGGCACCCACGTGGCCGGCACGGTGGCGGCCACGGACAACACCTCCGACGTGGTCGGGGTGGCCCCCGGCGCCCCCGTCACCGGCGTCAAGGTGCTGGGGTGCAGCGGGATGGGCTCCTGGTCCGGCGTCATCAAGGGCATCGACTGGGTGACGGCCAACGCCAAGAAGCCGGCGGTGGCCAACATGAGCCTGGGCGGCGGCGCCAACCAGTCCGTGGACGACGCGGTCAAGACCTCGGCCGCCAGCGGGGTGTTCTACGCCCTGGCCGCCGGCAACGACGGCGCCGACGCCTGCAACTCCTCGCCGGCCCGGGCCGGTGCCGGGACGAACAACGGGATCCTGACCGTGGCCGCCACCGACTCCGCGGACAAGGAGGCGTCGTGGAGCAACTACGGCTCCTGTGTGGACATCTGGGCCCCCGGCGTGAGCATCCTGTCCACCAAGCGGGGCGGCGGCACCACCACCATGTCGGGCACGTCGATGGCCTCGCCCCACGGCGCCGGCGGCGGCGCCCTGTACCTCTCGTCCCATACGTCGGCCACCCCTAGCGGGGTGGAGAACGCCCTGAAGAGCGCGGCGACCGGGACGGGCAACTACAGCAAGGACGGCCGCCCCATCACCCGGGAGAACGTCGCCACCTTCTGACCACCGCTCGGCGCGGCGAACGAGGCCCCCGCCCTCCCGGCGGGGGCCTCGCCGCGTCGAAGCCCACCGCTCGTCCAAGACCGCCAACAACCACCTGCTGTTCACCAACTACTGATCGCAGGGTGCAACGAGGAGGGCCCCCGCCTCTCGTCGGGGGCCCTCCTCGCGTATCGACCTCGGTGCTGCGGTCCGGTTCAGTCGGTGCCGGAGCCGGTGCCGGCCAGCTCGACCGGCGGGGGCTCGAAGCCCTCGATGGCCCGGAACACCAACTCGCCGTCCTCGACGTCGACGATGATCGTCTCGCCGGCCGGGAACTCCTTCACCAGGATGCGCTCCGACAGCGGGTTCTCGATGTAGGTCTGGATGGCCCGGCGCAGGGGGCGGGCGCCCAGCGTGGGGTCGTAGCCCTTCTCGGCCAGGAACAGCTTGGCCTGCTGGGTGAGCTCGAAGCCCAGGCCCTGGCCCTCCAGCTGGTCGCGCACCCGCTTGATCATCAGGTCGACGATCTGGGTGACCTCTTCCCTGGTGAGCTCGTGGAAGACGATGACCTCGTCGATGCGGTTCAGGAACTCGGGCCGGAAGTGCTGCTTGAGCGCCTCGTTGACCTTCTCCTTCATCCGCTCGTAGGTGACCGACTCGCTGGTCTTGGCGAAGCCGATCGACGCCTTGCGCAGGTCGGCCGTGCCCAGGTTGGAGGTCATGATCAGCACGGTGTTCTTGAAGTCCACCGACCGGCCCTGGGCGTCGGTGAGCCGCCCGTCCTCCAGGATCTGGAGGAGGGTGTTGAACACGTCGGGGTGGGCCTTTTCGATCTCGTCGAACAGCACGATGGAGAAGGGCTTGCGGCGCACGGCCTCGGTGAGCTGGCCGCCCTCCTCGTAGCCGACGTAGCCCGGGGGCGAGCCGACCAGGCGGGAGACGGTGTGCTTCTCCATGTACTCGGACATGTCGAGCTGGATCAGCGAGGACTCGTCGCCGAACAGGAACTCCGACAGCGCCTTGGCCAGCTCGGTCTTGCCGACTCCGGTAGGGCCGAGGAAGATGAACGACCCGCTCGGGCGCTTGGGGTCCTTGAGGCCGGCCCGGGTGCGGCGGATGGACCGGGACAGCGCCGTGATGGCGTCCTCCTGGCCGATGATCCGCCGGTGCAGGTCCTCCTCCATGCGGAGGAGCTTGGCCGTCTCCTCCTCGGTGAGCTGGGTGACGGGAATGCCGGTCCAGTTGGCCAGGACCTCGGCGATGACCTCCTCGTCGACGACGTCGAACAGGTTGTCGCCGGCGGCCCGCAGCTCGGCCTCCTTGGCCTCGCGCCGCTGGAGGAGGGCCTTCTCCTTCTCCGAGGCGCCCTTGGCCAGGTCGAAGGCCTGGTGCTCGATGTGCTGCTCCTTCTCCTTGCGGACCTTGGCGATCTCGTCCTCGAGCTGCTTGTAGTCGGTGGGCGTGGACATGCGCCGGATGCGCAGCCGGGAGCCCGCCTCGTCGATGAGGTCGATGGCCTTGTCGGGGAGGAAGCGGTCGGAGATGTAGCGGTCGGCCAGGTTGGCGGCGGCGACCAGCGCCTGGTCGGTGATGGTGACGCTGTGGTGCGCCTCGTAGCGGTCGCGCAGGCCCTTGAGGATCTCGATGGTGTGGGCCAGCGTGGGCTCGTCCACCTTGATGGGCTGGAAGCGGCGCTCGAGGGCGGCGTCCTTCTCCAGGTGCTTGCGGTACTCGTCCAGCGTGGTGGCGCCGATCGTCTGGAGCTCGCCCCGGGCCAGCATGGGCTTGAGGATCGAGGCGGCGTCGATGGCGCCCTCGGCGGCGCCCGCCCCGACGAGCGTGTGCAGCTCGTCGATGAACAGGATGATGTCGCCCCGGGTGCGGATCTCCTTCAGCACCTTCTTGAGGCGCTCCTCGAAGTCGCCGCGGTAGCGGGACCCGGCCACCAGGGCGCCGAGGTCCAGCGTGTAGAGCTGCTTGCCCTTGAGCGTGTCGGGCACGTCGTTGGCGACGATGCGCTGCGACAGGCCCTCGACGATGGCGGTCTTGCCGACGCCCGGCTCCCCGATGAGCACCGGGTTGTTCTTGGTGCGGCGGGACAGGACCTGCATGACCCGCTCGATCTCGCGCTCGCGCCCGATGACCGGGTCGAGCTTCTTCTCCCGGGCCTGGGTGGTGAGGTTGCGGCCGAACTGGTCCAGCACCGGCGAGCCCGAAGGGGTCTCGGGGCTGCCCGAGCCCGTGGCGCCGGGCGCCGAGGTGGACTCCTTGCCGCCGGCGTAGCCGGACAGCAGCTGGATGACCTGCTGGCGGACCCGCGACAGGTCGGCACCCAGGTTCACCAGGACCTGGGCGGCGACGCCCTCCCCCTCCCGGACCAGCCCGAGGAGCATGTGCTCGGTGCCGATGTAGTTGTGCCCGAGCTGGAGGGCCTCGCGCAGCGAGAGCTCGAGGACCTTCTTGGCCCGGGGCGTGAACGGCGGCGAGCCGGTGGTGGACGAGCCGGCAGGCCCGATCGTCTCCTCCACCTTCTCCCGGACGGCCTCCAGCGAGATCCCCAGCGACTCGAGTGCCTTGGCGGCGACGCCCTCGCCCTCGTGGATCAGCCCGAGCAGGATGTGCTCGGTCCCGATGAAGTTGTGGTTGAGCAGGCGCGCTTCCTCCTGCGCCAGCACAAGGACTCGTCGAGCCCGGTCGGTGAAGCGTTCGAACAAGTGACCGCCTCCTCGTGGAGCGAGTGGTCTCGGGGTCAGTCTACCCAGGGTGGAGAACTTTGATCGATCGAGGCAGAACCACCGTTTGTTGGTACATCGACGGTCTGGCGTACGGTCTTAGCCGATGGTCAACATCGCCGACCTGCTGAACCTTCCCCGGTTGAGGGAGGACCTGGCCACCGTCGAGGAGGCGCTGCACCGCTCCGTCGAGGCCGACGATCCCTTCCTGACGCAGGTGGCGGGCCACCTGATCGGCGCCGGTGGGAAGCGGTTGCGGCCGGCCCTGGCGGTCACCGCGGCGGCGGTCGGCGGCGTCGACGCCGTGCCCGGCGTGGTGCACGGGGGCGTGTCGGTCGAGCTCGTGCACCTCGGCTCGCTGTACCACGACGACGTCATGGACGAGGGAACGAGCCGCCGCGGCGTGGAGACGGTCAACTCCCGGTGGGGGAACCTGGTCGCCATCCTGGCCGGCGACTTCCTGCTGGCCCGGGCGTCCGAGATCGCCGCCTCGCTGGGCACCGAGGTCGCCGGCCTGCTGGCCACCACCATCGGCCGGTTGTGCGAGGGGCAGGTGGGCGAGCTGCGCACCGCCTTCGACGTGGACCGCACCGAGGAGGCGTACCTCACCTCGATCGGCGGGAAGACGGCGTCGCTCATGTCGGCGTCGTGCCGGATCGGCGCCCTCACCGCCGGGCTCGACCGGGCGACCGTCGACGCGCTCACCGCCTACGGGCACGCCTTCGGGATGGTGTTCCAGATCCGCGACGACATCCTCGACGTGGTGGGCACCGACGAGTCGCTGGGCAAGCCCGCCGGCCAGGACCTGGTCCAGGGCACCTACACGCTCCCCGTGATCGTCGCCCTGGCGGAGCCCGAGGCGGGCGACGAGCTGCGCGCCCTCCTCGGCAAGCCCCTCGACACCCCCGAGCGGGACAAGGCCCGGGACATCGTCCGGTCCACCGACGCCATCGCCACCGCCTACGCCGTCGCCACCGGCTACGCCGAACAGGCGGCCCGGTCGGCCGGCGCCTTCCCGGCCGGTCCCATCCGCGACGCCATGGCCGACCTCGGCCACCGCCTGCTGGAGGACATCGCCTCGGAACCAGAGGTTCCTCGGCGAGCTTGACGGTGCTCCGGGCGACCGGCGGAGCCGGTCACCCTCCGCCCGATTCCTCTACTTGTCGCCATCCGGGGAGGCCGCCTCCGGCGGCAACCGGCGGCCGGCGACTGACCCGGGTCCGGGAAGGGCGGCGTCTGCTTCGACGGCCGGCGAGCCACGAACGATCACCTCTGGTCGCAGGGTCGGGAACAGCAGGACGTCGCGGATGTGGTGGGCGTCGGCGAGGAGCATGACCAGGCGGTCGACGCCGATGCCGAGGCCGCCGGTGGGCGGCATGCCGTACTCCAGGGCCCTGACGAAGTCCTCGTCGATCTCCATGGTCTCGTCGTCCCCGGCCGCCTTCTGGCGGGCCTGGTCCTCGAAGCGGGCCCGCTGGTCGTCGGGGTCGACCAGCTCGCTGAACGCGTTGGCCAGCTCCCGCCCGGCGGCGATGACCTCGAACCGCTCCACCAGCCCGGGCGTGCTGCGGTGGGCGCGGGCGAGGGGCGACACCTCCCGGGGGTAGTCGCAGACGAACACCGGGCCCCACAGGGCGTGCTCGGTGGTCTTCTCGTAGATCTCCAGCACCAGCTTCCCCGGCCCCCACCCGTCGTGGGCGTCCACGCCGTGGGCCGAGGCGATCGCCCGCAGCTCGTCCACCGGCATGTCGACCGAGACGCGCAGGCCAGCGTGCTCCTCCACCAGCTCGGCGAGCGTGGCCCGCCGCCACGGGGGCGTGAGGTCGAGGGCCCGGTCGCCGTAGCTCAGCTTCGTCGTCCCGTGCAGCTCGGTGGCGAGGTGGACGACCAGGTCCTCGGTGAGGGCCATCATGTCGCCGTAGTCGGCGTACGCCTCGTAGACCTCGAGCATGGTGAACTCCGGGTTGTGCCGGGGCGACAGGCCCTCGTTGCGAAACGTCCGCCCCACCTCGAACACCTTCTCGAAGCCGCCCACCACCAGCCGCTTGAGGTGGAGCTCGGTCGCCACCCGGAGCGACAGGTCGAGGTCGAGGGCGTTGTGGTGGGTGACGAAGGGCCGGGCCGGGGCCCCGCCGGCGACGTGGTGCAGCACCGGCGTCTCCACCTCCACGAAGCCCCGGTCCTCCAGGAAGCGGCGCAGGAGGCTGACCAGGCGGCTGCGCAGCCGGAGGACGCGGCGGGACTCCTCGGTGACCCACAGGTCCACGTAGCGCTGGCGGTAGCGGGTGTCGACGTCGGACAGGCCGTGCCACTTGTCGGGGAACGGGCGGCGGGCCTCGGCGAGGAGCACCCACTCGTCCACCATCACCGACAGCTCGCCCCGGCGGGTCTTGACCACCTCGCCCCGCACGCCGATCCAGTCGCCCAGGGACAGGGCACCGAAGCCGTCGAAGTCGGGGGTGCGGTCCTTGGTGGCGAAGAGCTGGATGCGGCCGCTCGAGTCCTGGAGGGTGCCGAAGGCCAGCTTGCCCTGGGCCCGGCGCAGCATCAGGCGCCCGGCGACGGACACGACGGTGCCCGTCTCGGCGCCCGGGTCGAGGCCGGCGAGCTCGGCGTGCAGCGAGGCGGCGTCACGGTCGCGTTCGAACCGGTAGGGGATCTCGGCCATGGGTTCCCCCTATCCGTCGCCGGTGTTGCGCTCGAACACCAGGCGCAGGCCGTGCAGGGTCAGCCACGGCTCGTGGCGGTCGATGGTGGCGGACAGGGGGCTGAGCAGGCCACTCAGGCCGCCGGTGGAGACGACCGTGCACGCCCCGATCTCGGCCTGGATGCGCCGGCACATGCCGTCGACCAGGTCGGTGTACCCGTACAGGGCGCCCGACTGGATGCACTCGACGGTCGTCTTCCCGATCACGCTGCGGGGCTCCACCAGCTCGACGCGCCGGAGGGCGGCGGCCCGGGCGAACAGGGCGTCCAGGCTGATCTCGATGCCGGGGACGATGGCCCCGCCCAGGTACTCGCCCTTGGCCGAGACCACGTCGAAGTTGGTGGACGTCCCGAAGTCGACGACGATGGCCGGCCCGCCGAACAGGGTGGAGACGGCGACGGTGTTGGCCACCCGGTCGGGGCCTACCTCCTTCGGGTTGTCGGCCAGGATGGCCACGCCCGACCTCACGCCCGGCTCGACCACCACCGTCGGCACCGGGAACCAGCGCTCGGTCATGGCCCGCAGGGTGGCCGTGACGGTGGGCACGGTCGACGAGATGGCAATGCCGGTGACGGCGTCCTCGGCGCCGTAGCCCTCCAGGTCGAGGAGCTGGGAGACGACCAGGGCGTGCTCGTCGGCGGTCCGTGCGGCGTCGGTGGCCAACCGCCAGTTGGAGACCAGCAGGTCGCCGTCGAACAGCCCGAGGACGGTCTGGGTGTTCCCGGTGTCGACGGCGAGCAGCATCAGGGCTCGAGGTCGAGGCCGAGGTCGAGGGACGGCGCCGAGGCGGTGAGCGCGCCCACCGACACGAAGTCGACCCCGGTCGCCGCGTAGGCGCCGACGGTGCGCAGGTCCACGCCGCCCGACGCCTCGGTGAGGGCCCGGCCCGCCACCTCGGCCACGCACTCCTTCACCTGGGCGGGCGTCATGTTGTCGAGCAGGACGGCGGACGCCCCCGCCGCCACCGCCTGGCGGACGTGCTCGACCGTCTCGCACTCCACCTCGACGCCCCGGAACGGCCAGCGCCGGCGGGCCCGGGCCACGGCCTCGCCGATGCCGAGGGCGGCGCGGTGGTTGTCCTTCACCAGCACCATCTCCGAGAGGCTGCCCCGGTGGTTGAAGCCCCCGCCCGCCCGCACGGCCGCCTTCTGCACGGCGCGCAGGCCCGGCAGCGTCTTGCGGGTGTCGAGCACCTGGGTGGACGAGGCGCCCACGGCGTCCACGTAGCGCCGGGTCAGCGAGGCCACGCCGGAGAGGTGGCACAGCAGGTTGAGGGCGGTGCGCTCGCCCGTGAGGATCGACGCCAGCGGGCCCGACACCTCGCACACCCGGGCGCCCGGGTGCACGGCGTCGCCGTCGAGGAGGGCCCACCGCACGGACACGCCGGGGTCGACCTGGGCGTAGGCCTCGATGAAGCAGGCCGAGCCGGCGAGCACGCCGGGCGCCCGGCTCACCACCTCGGCGGTGGCGGCCAGGTCGGCGTCGACCAGGGCGGCGGTGAGGTCGCCCATGGGGAGGACGTCCTCGGCCAGGGCGCGGGCCACCACGTCGGCGACGGCGGCGGGCGGCGGGTCGAAGGGCCGGTGGCCGGAGATCACCGGACCACGAACCGGGAGGCCAGGTCGGGCCGGGCCGACGGGAAGTCGGTGCGGGCGTGGCACCCCCGCGTCTCCTCCCGGGCGGTGGCGGCGAGGAGGAGCGCGCGGGCGACGAGGACGAGGTTGGCCAGCTCGGGGTCGGCACCGGCGTCGACGGCCTCCACGGTGGCGGTGGTGGCGGCCAGCGAGGCGGCCGTGCGCAGCACGCCCGCCCCGCCCGTCATGGCGTGCTGGAGGACGGAACGGGCCTTGACCGGCTCGGGGGCCGTACCCGCCGGCGTGGCCGTACCCGCCGCCCCCACCGGGCGCACCGCCCCCACCGGGCGCAGCGGGAGCACCCGGTCGGGCCGGGCGTCGAGCACGTCGCGCATGGCGCCGGTGGCCTCGGGGCCGTCCTTGCCGGCCAGTACCGCCTCCACCACCCGGGGGCCGAACACCATCCCCTCCAGCAGCGAGTTCGACGCCAGGCGGTTGGCCCCGTGCACGCCCGTGCACGCCACCTCCCCGCACGCCCACAGGCCGGGCAGGGCGGTCGCCCCGTCGAGGTCGGTCACCACGCCTCCGCTCACGTAGTGGGCGGCGGGGGCCACGGGCAGCCAGTCGGCGGCAGGGTCGAGGCCCACGGCCCGCACCGAGGCGGCGATGGTGGGGAACCGCTCGTCGAAGCGCTCCAGCCCGGTGGCGTCCAGCCACAGGTGCTCCACGCCCTGCTCCAGGATCAGCGCCATCATGGCCCGGCTGACCTCGTCGCGTGGCTTGAGCTCGTCCACGAACCGCTCGCCGTTGGCGTCCCGCAGCAGCGCGCCGTGGCCCCGCAGCGCCTCGGAGAGCAGCGGGCGGGGCATGGCCGGGTGGTGCAGCGCCGTCGGGTGGAACTGCATGAACTCCACGTCGGCGACGGCCACGCCCGCCCGCAGCGCCATGGCCACGCCGTCGCCCGTCGCCTCCAGCGGGTTGGTGGTGACGGCGTACAGCTGGCCCGCCCCGCCCGTCGCCAGCAGGACGTGGGTGGCCCGCACCTCGCGGCGCGCCCCCGCCTCGTCGAGGGCCACGACGCCCCGGCACCGGCCGTCCTCCACCACCACGTCGAGGGCGAACCACCGCTCGAACACGGCGGCCGCCGTGGCCCGCACGGCGTCGACCAGGGCCCGCTCGATCTCGGCGCCGGTGGCGGCGCCGCCGGCGTGCACGACCCTCGCCACCGAGTGGCCGCCCTCGCGGGACAGCAGCAGCTTCCCCTCGCGGTTGCGGTCGAACACGGCACCCAGGGCGATGAGCTCGTTGACCCGCCCGGGCCCCTCGTCCACCAGCACCCGCACGGCGTCCCCGTCGCACAGGCCCGCCCCGGCGGCCAGCGTGTCGGCCAGGTGGAGGTCGGTGGAGTCCTCGTCGTCCCCGCCCAGGGCGGCGGCCACCCCGCCCTGGGCCCAGCGGGTGGCGGTCTGGGCCAGCTCCGCCTTGGTGAGCACGCCGACCCGCACCCCGGGCTCCTCCAGCGCGGCCCGCACCGCGGCCGACAGGCCGGCCACGCCCGAGCCGAGCACCAGCAGGTCCAGGTCCACGACGGAGCGAGGCTACCGGGCGAGCCCGGCCGCCAGCGGGCGATTCCGGCCGTCCACGTGGACGACGACCGGCCCGTACCCGTCCAGCTCCGCCTCGTCGTACTCGGCGTAGGTGAGCACGATCACGCGGTCGCCGGGCCGGACCAGGTGGGCGGCGGCGCCGTTGACGCAGATCTCGCCGGGGCCGCCGGCGATGGCGTAGGTGACGACCCGGGCCCCGTTGTCGACGTCGAGCACGTGGACCTGCTCGTGCTCGCGGATGTCGGCGGCCGCCAGGAGGGCGGCGTCGACCGTGATCGAGCCGACGTAGTCGACGTCGGCGCCGGTGACGGTCGCCCGGTGGATCTTGGACTTGAGCATGTGCCGTCTCATGGCAGGGGCGCCTCCAGGTTGTCGATCAGGCGGGTGGCGCCGATGCGGGCGGCGACCAGCAGGCGGAGGGCGCCCGGGCCGCCGTCGCCCACCTCGGCGTAGTCGAGGCGGGCGAGGGGCTCGGCGGCCACCACGCCCGCCATGGCCCGGCGCAGCTCGTCCCGGTCGGAGCAGCCACCGGCCACCAGGGCGCGCCCGGCCAGCAGGGCCCGGTGCAGCACGGGCGCCGCCCCCCGCTCGGCGGCCGACAGGTGGCGGTTGCGGCTGGAGAGGGCGAGGCCGTCGGCCTCCCGCACCGTGGGGCAGGCGACGACCTCGACCGGGAAGGACAGGTCGGCCGCCAGGCGCCGCACGACCTGGAGCTGCTGCCAGTCCTTCTCGCCGAAGTAGGCCCGGCACGGCCCGGCGACGGCGAAGAGCTTGGCCACGATCGTGGCCACGCCGTCGAAGTGGCCGGGCCGGGACGCCCCCTCGCCTCCTTCGGTGAGCTCGGCCACGTGCACGGTCGTGAGCGGCGGCGAGGGGAACATCTCGTCGACGGCGGGGGCCAGCAGGTGGGCCACGCCCGCCCCTTCGCCGAGGGCGGCGTCGGCGGCCAGGTCCCGGGGGTAGGTGGCCAGGTCCTCCGTGGGCCCGAACTGGAGGGGGTTCACGAAGATCGTGGCCGCGACCACGTCGCAGTCCGACGCCGCTCGGCGGACCAGGGACAGGTGCCCGTCGTGAAGGGCGCCCATGGTGGGCACGAGGCCGACCGTGCGCCCCGCCGCCCGCTCGGCGTCGAGCGCGGCGCGGAACGCGGCCACGGTGTCGAAGAGGTCCACGGAGCCTTCCCGGACGTTCCGGCCCCCATCCGGGGTGCCGTTCGTTCGTCCCACCGTACCCCTCCGGTTCGTGCACCAGGAATCGACCGGTGACGGTCGATTCCTGGTGCGAGAAGGGACGGTCGGCTTGCTGCGTCAGAGGTCGGCGACCCGGCGGACGCCGGGGGCGTCGGGCCGGGGGCCGGCGAGGTCGGGGGCGAGGTCGTGGAGGGGGACGAGGACGAAGGC
>DATLFN010000126.1 GCA_035540975.1 Acidimicrobiales bacterium | reverse complement strand
CCTCGACCTCGGCCACGAGCCTGGCCAGCTCACGCTGGGCCTGGCGCTTGCCTCCATGGACGGTCACGCTGCGGTGGCGGACCCGGCCAGCCTCGTCGCGACCGATGAAAACCCGCAGTTCCCACACCCCCGGGCGCTTCTCCCGCAGGCCTCCCGTCACAAGAGCCTCCCTCACTTGTTGGGATGATGTTGGGATGCAGCCTATCGTTGAAGAGACTCAGAAGCGCTCATAGCGCTCTTACCTGCACCTTTGCAGAGCCCGAGAGGAGAATCGAACTCCTGACCTACGCATTACGAGTGCGTTGCTCTGCCGTCTGAGCTACTCGGGCGGGAGCGGCCAGCGTAGCGGCGGCCCGGCCCGGCCCTCGACCCGGTTCCAGGATACGAGGTGTCAGCGGGGGCGGGCGGCGGGACCGGTCGTGGCCGGGCGGCCCAGGCTCACCAGGAGGGCCTGGAGGAGCAGCGTGACGTTCGGGTTGTGGGCCAGGGCCTCGTTGGCCTGGCCGATCGCGTCGACGGCGGCCAGCCCGGCGCGGGCGTCCGGCGCGGCGGCGAGCCGGTCACGGTAGGCCCCGGCCAGGGCCGCCAGCCCGAAGCGGAGCTCGTCCGTCCGGGCCCGGCGCTCCTCGCGCTTGTGGCGGGCCTCGATCTCCTTGCGCTCCGCCGCCCGCTCGCCGTACGCCTTGGCCCGCTCCTCCGCTTCGGCCCGCTCGACGGCCTGGCGCGCCCGCAGGGGCTCGACCACCGTCTCCAGCCCGGCGACCAGCTCGTCGGCCACGACGGCCGCCGTGGCACCGGTGCCGTCGAGGCGGGCGGGGACCTCGGCCCACGCCGCCCGGCGCGCCGCGAAGCCCGGGTCCGACGCCAGCAGGCGGGCCCGCTCCGGCCGTCCGCCGGCGGCGGCCGCCACCTCGGCGGCGAGAGCCGGCCCCACGCCCTCCGTCACCAGCCGCTCGGCGATCACGTCCGGCGCCACCGGCGAGAAGTCGACCCGGGCGCAGCGGCTGGCGATGGTCACCAGCTCGGGGGGGACGTGCTCGGCCAGGATCACGAACACGGTCGTGGCCGGGGGCTCCTCGATGGTCTTGAGGAGGGCCGGCGCGGCGTGCTCGACGAGGTGGAAGTCGACGAGCACGAGCACCTTGCGCCGTCCCTCGACCGGGCTCAGCGACGCCAGCCGGCCGATCTCGCGGGCGTCGCCGACGGTGATGTAGGCACCGGTGCGCTCGTGGACGATGACGTCGGGGTGGGCGCCGCCCAGTGCCCGCCTGCACTCCTCGCAGGTCCCGCAGCCGCCCCGCGCGCACAGCAGCGAGGCGGCGAACGAGCGGGCGGCGGCGCGCTTGCCGGTCCCCGGCGGGCCGACGAACAGGTAGGCGTGCACCGGCGAGGCGGCGGCCCGCCGCAGCTGGGCGACGGCCCGGTCCTGCCCCAGGACACCCTCGTAGAGCGCTTCGACCATGCGGCCCCAGTGTCTACCCGAGGCGGCTGCCGCCGGCGACCGGTGGCCGGCCGCACACGGCGTCCCACACGCGCGCCGCCACCTCCTCGACGGTCCCCGACGCGTCGACGACGCGCCAGCGGTCCGGCTCCGACGCCGCCAACTGGCGGAACCCGGCCTCGACCCGGCGGTGGAACTCGCGGCTCTCTGCCTCGAAGCGGTCGGGACGCCCGCGCCGGGCCTCCGCCTCCTCGGCGGGGAGGTCGAGGAGCACCACCACGTCGGGCCACAGGCCGCCCGTCGCCCAGTCCGACAACCGGCGCACCTCGTCCACGGAGAGCCCCCGCCCGTAGCCCTGGTAGGCCAGCGACGAGTGCGAGAACCGGTCGGTCACCACGTCCCGCCCCGCCTGCAGGGCCGGGCCCACCACCTCGGAGACGTGCTGGGCCCGGGCGGCGGCCATGAGGAGCGCCTCGGCGCGGGCGTCGAGCGCGTCGACGCTCCGGTCCAGCAGCACGGCCCGCACCCGCTCGCCCACCGCCGTGCCCCCCGGCTCCCGCGTGAGCAGGGCGCCCAGGCGCGACGCCAGGAGGGCGGCCTGGGTCGACTTCCCGCACGCCTCGCCGCCCTCGAGCGCGATGAGGCGGCTCACCGCGGCGTGCTGCGGGCGGCCCCGGCGGCGAGGAGGCCGCGACCGGCGATGACGCCGGCGGCCAGGATGATCAGCCCGCCCAGGCAGAGCGTGATGCGCACGCCGGGGAGGGCGACCGTCAGCCCGCCGATGGCCACCGAGCGGTCGAACAGGCTCGCCGACACGTCGTCGAGCACCCGGGACGCCACGGGCGCCAGCGTGAACGCCAGCAGCAGGCAGAAGCGGACCAGGGTGTAGAGGAGGGCGAAGATGCGGCCCCGCAGCTCGTCCTCGACGTTGGTCTGGAGGATGGTGAAGCCGAGGATGTAGACGGCGCCGGCGCACAGGCCGAGGGCGGTGGCGAACACGAGGGCCAGCGTCATCTCCGACATGAAGGCGGCGGCGATGAGCGAGGCGCCGGCGCCGAGCACGGCCAGCACGAAGATCTTCTCGTGCGGCACCCGCCGCTGCAGCACGCTCAGGCCGACGATCCCGGCCGCCACGCCGAAGCCGAGGGCGGCGAGCAGCAGGCCGAACCCCGTGGAGCCGGCGCCGTAGATCTGGGCCGACGCCACCGGCCCGAGGGGGACGACCATGCCGCCGCCGATCAGCCCCGTGCCGATGCCGAGGATCACCGGCCGCACCACCGGGCTGTGGCGGATGAAGCGCCCGCCCTCGGCCAGCTCGCGGAACGTCTGGCGGAAGTCGACCCTTCGCCTGCCGTCGCCGTCGGGCGACGCCCGCCGGTCGGACCGCGGGAGGGTGAGCGTCGAGATCATCAGGGCGGAGAGGAAGAACGTGAACACGTCGAAGTAGATGGCCACGAACTCCCGGTCCACCTCCAGGACCGCGAGGGCGTCGATGTTGGCCAGCCAGGCGGCCACGGTGGCCAGGAAGGCGAACATCACCGAGCCGATCGGGAACGTCCCGTAGGCCGCCACGAGCGACAGCGAGTTGGCGTTGGCCAGGAACTCGGGCCGCACCATGTTGGGGACCGAGGCCTCCTTGGCCGGCGACCACATCAGCGTGAAGATCTCCAGCAGCAGGGAGGCGAAGAAGAGCCCGGGGATGGTGTCGACGAAGGGCAGCGAGGCCAGCACGAGCCCGCGGCCGATGTCGCACGACACCATGACCTTCTTGCGGTCCCAGCGGTCGATGAAGACGCCGGCCGCCGGTGCCAGGAAGAACCCGGGCACCAGCCGCGCCGACAGGACGATGGCGACCGCCGTCTCGGGCGACGAGCCGCCGATGCGGGCGGCGATGGCGGTGACGGCGACGAAGCCGATCCAGTCGCCGAGCGATGACACCACCTGGGCCAGCCACAGGCGGAAGAACATGTGCGACCCGAACAGCCGCACCACGGACGCCCCGTCGTCGACGGGCGCGGGCCCGGCTGCGGGCGGCGTCGCCCGCGGCGGGGCCGTCGGCTCGTCCTCGGCGTCCAGACGCGGCCGCCTCCGTCGGGACGCCTCGGCCATCGGCCTCAGGGTAGGGGACGGGCCGACGGCAGACGGACTATCCCTGGTCGCCGCCGGCGCCGCCGTCCGCCTGCGCCGCCCTGGCCTTTGCCGCCTTCAGCGACTTCGTCGCCTCGGCGGTCTTGGCCGCCCTGCCCGTCGCCTTGGCGGTCTTGGCCGCCCTGCCCGTCGCCTTGCCCGACGCCTTCCCCGCCGTCTTGGCGGCCTGGCCGGCGGACTTGGTCGTGGCCTTCGCCCTGCCCGGCGCCTTGGCCGTCCGGGCGGTCCGCTTCGCCTTCTTGGGCGCCGGGCCCTTGGCCCGCTTGTCGGCCAGCAGCTCGGCGGCGCGCTCGGGGCTGATCTCCTCGACCGACTCGCCGCGCGGCACGGTGGCGTTGTACTCGCCGTCGGTGATGTACGGGCCGAACCGCCCGTCCTTGATGACCATCGGCGCGCCGGTCGCCGGGTCGGCGCCCAGCTCCCGCAGCGGGCCGGCCGCCGCCTGGCCCCGCCGTTGCTTGGGTTGGGCGTAGATGGCGAGCGCCTCGTCGATGGTGACCGAGAACAGCTGCTCCTCCGAGGTGAGGCTGCGGCTGTCGTTCCCCTTCTTGAGGTACGGCCCGTAGCGCCCGTTGGCGGCCACGATCTCCTCGCCCGTGGCCGGATCGGTCCCGACCACGCGAGGCAGCGTGAGCAGGCGCAGGGCGTCGTCGAGGGTGACGGACTCGGGCGCCATGGTCTTGAACAGCGAAGCGGTGACCGGCTTGGCGGCCTTGCTCCCACCGTCGGCCTCGCCCAGCTGGACGTACGGCCCGTAGCGGCCCGCCCTGACGATCACCGCCAGCCCGGTGGCGGGGTCCTCGCCGATGACGCGGTCGCCGCTCGGTGCATCCAGCAGCTCGGCTGCCTTCTCGAGCGTCAGCTCGTCGGGGGGCAGCTCCTCGGGCACGGCGGCCCGGTCGTCGCCCCGCTGGAGGTAGGGCCCGTAGCGGCCGACGCGCACGACGACCTCGCGACCCTCGCCGTCGGTGCCGATCGGGATGGAGTTGATGGCCCGCGGGTCGATCTGGTCGAGGCGCTCGGTGACCAGGTCCTTGAGCCCGGGGGCCTCGCCCCCGAAGTAGAAGCGGGCCAGCCACGGCACCCGCTCCTGGCGGCGGGACGCGATCTCGTCCAGCTCGTCCTCCAGGCGGGCGGTGAAGTCGTAGTCCACCAGCTGGCCGAAGTGCTGCTCCAGCAGGTTCACCACGGCGAAGGCGGTGAAGGTGGGGACCAGCGCCTGGCCCCGCTTCCACGCGTAGCCGCGGTCCTGGATGGTGGAGATGATCGTGGCGTAGGTGGACGGGCGTCCCACGCCGCGCTCCTCGAGGGCCTTCACCAACGACGCGTCGGTGTAGCGCGGCGGCGGCTGGGTGGTGTGCGACTTCGGCTCCAGGCCCCGCAGGTCGAGGGCGTCTCCGGGGGCGAGCGCGGGGAGCCGGACCTCCCGGTCCTCCAGCACCGCCTCGGGATCGTCGGAGCCCTCCACGTAGGCCCGGAAGAAGCCGGGGAAGGTGATGACCTTGCCGCTGGTCGCCAGCTCCACGTCCTCGCCGGCCGACGACGTGGCGCCGACGCGCACCTGCACCGTGTTCCCCACCGCGTCGGACATCTGCGACGCCACCGTGCGCTTCCAGATCAGGTCGTACAGGCGGAGCTCGTCGCGCCCGAGCGCGCCGGCCACCTGGTCGGGGGTCCGGAAGTCGTCGCCCGCCGGGCGGACGGCCTCGTGGGCCTCCTGGGCGTTCTTCACCTTCCGGGCGTACTGGCGGGGCTTCTCGGGCACGTACTCGGCCCCGTACAGCCGGGCCGCCTGCCGGCGGGCGGCGGCCACCGCCGCCTCCGAGAGGCTCGTGCTGTCGGTGCGCATGTACGTGATGAAGCCGTTCTCGTAGAGGCGCTGGGCCACCTGCATGGTGCGGCGCGAGTCGAACCGGAGCTGGCGGCCCGCCTCCTGCTGGAGGGTGGACGTCATGAACGGGGCGTAGGGCGAGCGCCGGTACGGCTTCTCCTCCACCGTGCGCACGGCGAAGTCGGATTCGCGCAGGCGGCCGGCCAGCGCCCGCGCCGCCTCCTCGTCGAGGCGGGCGACGTCGGCGCCCGCCTTGAGCTCGCCGGCCTGGGTGAAGTCCTTGCCCGTGACCAGCCGGCGCCCGTCCAGGACGACCAGGGCGGCGGAGAAGGGGGCGCTCCCCCGGGCCGTGAACGACGCCTCCAGGTCCCACCACCCGGCCGCCCGGAAGCGCATGCGCTCCCGCTCGCGCTCCACGATCATCCGGGTGGCGACGCTCTGCACCCGGCCCGCCGACAGGCGGGGCTTGATCCGCCGCCACAGCACGGGCGACACCTCGAAGCCGTAGAGCCGGTCGAGCAGCCGGCGGGTCTCCTGGGCGTCCACCAGCGGCATGTCGAGGTCGCGGGTTTCCTCCACCGCCCGGCGGATGGCGGGGGCGGTGATCTCGTGGAAGACCATGCGCTTCACGGGCACCCGGGGGGAGAGGACCTCGCGGAGGTGCCATGCGATGGACTCGCCCTCGCGGTCCTCGTCGGTGGCGAGGTACAGCTCGCTGGCGTCCTTCAGCAGCGCCTTCAGCCGCTTCACCACGTCCTTCTTGCGGCCGGACACCACGTACAGCGGCTTGAAGTCGTTGTCGACGTCGATGCCCAGGCGGGCCCACGGCTCGCCCCGGTAGGCGGCGGGGATCTCCGAGGGGTCGTCGGGCAGGTCGCGGACGTGGCCGACCGACGACTCGACCACGAATTCGGGCCCCAGGTAGCCGGCGATGGTCTTCGCCTTGGCGGGGGACTCCACGATCACGAGGGGCTTGGGCATGAAAGCAGAAGGTTGGGCGGAGCGGGTGCGGATGTCAAACGAAGGGGTGCCGGCAGGCCCCGCTGGCCCCGATCGGCCCCTTGTAGCCTCCCCCGATGGACTTCGTGCACCCCGACAAGCTTCTCGAGGCGTTCGGCACCATCGGGCTGTTCCTCGTGGTGTTCGCCGAGTCGGGGCTGCTCATCGGCTTCTTCCTCCCCGGTGACTCCCTCCTCTTCACCGCCGGCGTCTTCGCCGCCGCCGACAAGCTGAGCCTCCCGGTGATCCTCCCGGGCATCTTCGTGGCGGCCGTGGCCGGGGACCAGGTCGGCTACGCCTTCGGGAACAGGGCCGGGCCGGCGCTGTTCCGCCGGCCCGACTCACGGTTCTTCAAACAGGCGTACCTGGACAAGGCCCAGCGGTACTTCGAGGAGCACGGTCCCCGGACGATCGTCCTCGCCCGCTTCGTCCCGATCGTCCGCACCTTCGCCCCCATCGTCGCCGGCGCCGGGGAGATGCGGTACCGCACCTTCGTGACCTACAACGTGCTCGGGGGCCTGCTGTGGGGGGTCGGGGTGACCCTGCTGGGCTTCGCGCTGGGCGAGGCGATCGACATCGACCGGTACCTCCTGCCGGTGATCGCCGTCATCGTGGCTTTTTCCTTGGTCCCCGTGCTGCTCGAGGTCCGTCGGGCCCGGCAGGGGTCGCGGGCGGAGTAGGCGCCGCCGACCCGTTGCCGCCCGACTGGAGGGCGGCCCGGGCGGCCCGGAGCTGCGACCGCAGCTCGGCGTCCTCGTCGCCCAGGTCGAAGATCCACCGGTCCAGGGCGTCCACCGCCAGCTTCGTCGGCGGGTCGGACCCGGCCACCGCGTGGCCGGCCGGCGTCACCCCGACGGCGACGGCCGCCGCCTCCGACGACCCGGAGATGCCGCCCGACCTGCGCTTGGAGAAGGCGATGGCGCCGCCCAGGACGACCAAGGCGAGGGCCGCCACCGTGTAGCGGGCGCCGTCGTTGTCCTGGAGGTTGATCACCGCCGGCAGGATCAGCAGCGACACCAGGTTCATCACCTTGATGAGCGGGTTCAGGGCGGGGCCGGCGGTGTCCTTGAACGGGTCGCCGACGGTGTCGCCGATGACCGCCGCCTTGTGCGCCTCCGATCCCTTGCCGCCCTCGTTGCCGTCCTCGATGTACTTCTTGGCGTTGTCCCAGGCGCCGCCCGAGTTGGACAGGAAGTTGGCCATGAGCTGGCCGGTGACGATGACGGCGGCGAGGAACGCCCCCAGGGCGTAGTAGTTGATGCCGAACCCGATGATGACGGGGGTGAGCACGGCCAGCAGGGCGGGGGTCGCCAGCTCCCGCAGGGAGGCGGCGGTGCAGATGTCGATGACGGGGCCGTAGTCGGGCCGCTTGGTCCCGGCCATGATCTGCCCGTCGGCGAACTGGCGGCGGACCTCCTGGACCACCGTGCCCGCCGTGCGGCCCACCGCCCGGATGGCGAGGGCGCTGAACAGGAACGGCACCGATCCGCCGATGAGCAGGCCGATGAAGGTCTTGGGGTCGGCCACGTTGATCTGCGTGAGCGGGTTGCGGAACAGCGCCGACCCGACCTCCTCGATCCCAAGCTCCGACCCGATGGTCTCGATGAAGCTGGCGAACAAGGCCACGGCGGCGATGACGGCCGACCCGATGGCGAAGCCCTTGGTGACGGCCTTGGTGGTGTTTCCCACCGCGTCGAGGCTCACCATGATCCGCTGGGGCTCGCCCTCGAACTCCCCCGACATCTCGGCGATGCCCGCCGCGTTGTCGGCCACCGGGCCGAAGGTGTCCTCGGACACCACCACGCCGGTGGTGGCCAGCATGCCCATGCCCGTGAGGGCGACCAGGTACAGCGAGAACTGGATGTTCCCCTCGCCCAGCCCGATGGCCACCCCGAGGGCGGCGGCGATGGCCACGACGGCCCACACCGAGCTCTCCAGGCCCGAGGAGATGCCGGACAGCACCGTGGTGGCGGGGCCGGTCCGGGCCGACTCGGCGATCTCGCGGACGGGGGCCGTCTCGGTCGACGTGAAGTACTCGGTGAGCCGGCTGACCACCTGGGCCAGCACCAGGCCGGTGACCACGGCCCAGAACACCCGCAGGTTGCCGACGTAGAACTGGGCGACCAGGAAGGTGCCGATCACCGTCAGGACGCCGGCGGTGAGGAAGCCCCGGTTGATAGGGGCCATGGCCGACTTGTCGTTCGGGGTGGCCCGCACGGCGTACACGCCCACGATCGAGGCCAGGACGCCGATGGCCCGGGCGACCACCGGGAACACCAGGCCGAGGGCCGGGTTCTGGCCGATGGAGTCGAAGGCGGCGACGCCGAGGATGATCGAGGCCACCAGGGTCACCTCGTAGCTCTCGAACAGGTCGGCGGCCATGCCGGCGCAGTCGCCCACGTTGTCGCCCACGTTGTCGGCGATGGTGGCCGGGTTCCGGGGGTCGTCCTCGGGGATGCCGGCCTCCACCTTCCCCACCAGGTCGGCGCCCACGTCGGCCGCCTTGGTGAAGATGCCGCCACCCACCCGCAGGAACAGGGCCAGCAGCGAGCCGCCGAAGCCGAAGCCCACCAGGATGGCCGAGCTGGTGTTCTGGAAGAGCAGGATGATCAGCGTGGCGCCGAGGAGGCCGAGGCCCACGGTGAACATGCCGGCCACGCCGCCGGTGCGGAACGCGACCTTCAGGGCGGCGGGCAGGGACCCCGACTTGGCGGCGGCGGCGGTGCGAACGTTGCCTCGCACGGCCAGCCCCATGCCGATGAAGCCGGTGAGCCCGGACATGAAGCAGCCGGCCAGGAAGGCCAGCGTGCGGAACAGGCCGGACTGCACGAACGACAGCGCCTCCTCGCCGTTCGGCTTGGCCACGGTGGTGGACGTGATGAACACGATCACCACCAGCGGGATGAGGATGTAGCCGATGGTCTTGAACTGGCGCCGCAGGTAGGCCATGGCGCCTTCCTGGATGGCGGTGGCGATCTCGATCATCTTGGGCGTGCCCTGGTCGGCGGCCAGCACCCCCTTCATCAACGAGAAGCCGACGGCGATGGCCAGGAGGGCGGTGCCGGCCGAGAAGAACAGCCACGCGAACTCGCCCCCCGCGAGGTCGAACGCCTGGTAGCCGCCTTCGGCGGCGAGGATCTTCATGCGGAACGCTCCTTTGCGTGTTCGGGCGGGTCGGGCGGGGCGGCGGCGTCGCCGGGGACGGCCGCCTGCACGTGGACGTAGATCTGGCGGGCGACCTTGTCGCCGACGGTGCGGCGATGCCCGTCCACCAGGAGGACCATGGGCCCGTCGAAGGGATGCTTCTCGCGCACCTCCACCCGCACCCCGGGGCGCAGCCCGAGGGTGTCGAGGAAGGCGACGACGTCGCGGTCGGTCGAGCCGGGCACCGCCACGACGGCGACATCGCCGGGGTCGAGGGCGTACAGCGGCGGCAGCTCGGGGATGTCGCCCACCTCCGAGCCCGGGATGGGGAACCCGTGCGGGCAGGTGGCGGGGCGGTCGAGGGCGACGTACAGCCGGTCCTCGACCTCCTGGGGCAGCTCGTGCTCGAAGCTGGCGGCGAAGCGGTCGGCCTCGTTCCAGGGGTAGCCGAGCATGTCGGACAGGAAGCGCTCGACGATGCGGTGCCGGCGGATGGCGGCCACGGCCCACTGCCGCCCCTCGGCCGTGAGCTCCACGCCCCGGTACGGCTTGTGGTCGCACAGCCCGCGGTCGGCCAGGCGCTTCACCGTGGCGGTGACCGTGCCCGGGCTGACCCCGAGGGCCTCGGCCAGCGCGCCGGTGTGGGCGTCGGGTGCCGACCCGTGGCCGCCGGTGAGCCGGTAGATCGACTTCAAGGTCTCCCGTTCCGACTTCGTCAGAGGCACGTCCTGGTTTCTCAAGGCCTGCAAATCTACATTTTTGGGGTCTGAAAAACAACCTGCTCGTGCCGTCAGTCCTTCGCTGGCGCCGGCCGGCCGCCGGCCCCGTCGGGCCCGTTGGTGGGCGCCGACTTCGACAGGTGGTACGGGACCGACGTCACCACCGTCCCCGGCCGGTCGAGCAGGGCCAGCTTGAGGGCCAGCGCGCTCTGGTTGTGCAGGATGTTCTCGTACCACCGGTCCACCACGAACTCCGGGATCAGCACGGTGATGGTGTCGTTGTGCCACCGCTCGTCCAGCTCGTCGAGGTAGCCCTCCACCGACTCGACCAGGTCACGGTAGGGGGACGGCACGATCTCGAGGGGCACGTCGAAGCCGAACGCCGACCACTGCCGGTGCATCTCCTCCGCCTCGGCGTCGTCGGACGCCATGTAGACCGCGCTGAGGTGGTTGGGCCGCATCGACTTGGCGTAGCTGAGGGCCCGGATGACGCCGCGGTGGACGCGGCCGACGAGCACGACGACGGTGTGGTTGAACGTCTCCGGCTTGACCTGCTCGGGGGTGATCTCCAGTGCCTTGGCCACCTTGTCGTAGTGGCGGCGGATGGCGAGGAACAGCACGATGATCATCGGCAGGACGACCAGCGGCACCCACGCCCCGCTGGTGAACTTGGTGGCCGCCACGACCAGCAGCACGAAGAAGGTGACGGCGGCGCCCACGCCGCTGATCGCCGCACCCAGGCGCCACCCCGCGGGCTTGTGGCGCTGCTGGTAGCGCACCATGCCCAGCTGGCTCAGGGTGAACGACGTGAACACGCCGACGGCGTAGAGGGGGATGAGGGCGGTGGTGATGCCCCCGAAGGCGACGATGAGCGCGGAGGCGGCCACGCCGAGGAACACGATGCCGTTGGAGAACACCAGGCGGTCGCCCCGGTTGCCGAACTGACGCGGCAGGTACCCGTCCCGGGCGACGATCGAAGACAGCCGCGGGAAGTCGGCGTAGGCGGTGTTGGCGGCCAGGACGAGGATGGCGGCGGTGGCGAACTGCAGGACCAGGTAGAGCGGGCCGCCGCCGTAGACGGCGTGGCCGAGCTGCGACAGCACCGTCTCCTCGTGGCTGGGGAAGGGATGCAGCCGGTGGGCCAGCACGGCCGTCCCCGTGAAGAGGGTCCCGAGGATCACGGCCATCCACGTGAGCGTGATGGCGGCGTTCCTCGACTGCGGCCTGCGGAAGGCGGGGACGCCGTCGGCGATGGCCTCGATGCCGGTGAGGGCCACGGCGCCCGACGAGAAGCCCTTGAGGAGCAGGAACAACCCGAGCGTCCCGCCCGCCTCGCGGGCCGCCTCCGACCGCTCGGGGTCGAAGACGATCCGGTCGATGTCTCCGAAGAACGACCGGGCCAACCCGTACAGCACGAGCAGGGAGATGCTGACGATGTACACGTAGGTGGGCACGGCGAAGATCCGGCCCGACTCCTTCACGCCCCGCAGGTTCGCCATGGTGATGAGCCCGATGAGGCCGACGGCGAGCGCCACCCGTTGGCTCTCCACGCCGCGGAACGCCGGGATGGAGATGATGGCGGCCACGCCGGCGGAGATGGACACCGCCACGGTGAGCATGTAGTCGACGAGGATCGAGGCACCCGCCACGAGCGACGGGTAGAGGCCCAGGTTCTCCCGGCTGACGACGTACGACCCGCCGCCCTGCGGGTAGGCGTAGATCGTCCGCCGGTAGCTGGTGACGACGATGGCGAGCAGGACGGCGACGGCGACGGCGATCGGCACCAGCCGGCTGAGCCCGATCTCGAGGCTGCTGCCGGCGGCCACCGCGGTGACGAAGAGGATCTCCTCGGTGGCGTACGCGGTGGACGAGATGGCGTCCGAGGAGAAGACGGCCAGGGCGATCCTCTTCGGGATGCGCTGGTGCTCCTGCTCCGCCGAGGAGAGCGGGCGCCCGACGATGACCCGCTTCAGCATGGTCAGCACGCCGGGGACGATAGGCGGGCCGGTGACGGTGCGGCGTTCCCGCCCGAGTTGTGCGCCGCCCGCCGACTGAGTTGGATGGTGGGCCATGCACGTCCTCGTCGTCGGATGCGGGCGGGTCGGCTCGGAGCTCGCCAGGAACCTGGATGAGTCCGGCCACTCGGTCGCCGTCATCGACAAGGATCGGCGCGCCTTCCAGCGCTACCTGCCCGACACCTGGGCGGGCCGCGCCGTCGTCGGGTTCGGGTTCGACCGCGACCACCTCGAGCAGGCGGGCGTCCGCGACGCCGGCGCACTGGCCGCCACCACGGGGGGCGACAACACGAACATCCTCACCGCCCGGATCGCCCGCGAGACGTACCAGATCCCGTCGGTGGTCGCCCGCATCCAGGACCCCCGCCGGGCCGTGATCTACGAGCGGCTCGGGATCCCCACCGTCGCCCAGGTGCAGTGGACCACCGACCAGGTCCTGCGCCGGCTGTTCCCGGGGGAGTCGGTGGTGGAGTGGGCCGACCCGTCGGGCGGCGTGTCCATGGTCGAGCGCGCCCTGCCCGACGCGTGGGCGGGCGCCCGCCTCTCCCGTCTCGGCCGCCAGGGCCAGTTCCGCGTCGCCGCCGTGAACCGGGCCGGCGCCGCCCGCCTGGTCGGCCCCGACGTGGTCGGCCAGGAAGGGGACATCCTCCACATCCTCGTCGCCCGCGAGGCGCTCGAGATCCTCGAGACCCGCCTGACGGCAGGCGACTCCGACGGGGGCGGGCGATGAAGGTCGCCATCGCCGGCGGCGGCAACGTCGGCACGTACATCGCCGCCGACCTCAAGGCGGCCGGCCACGACGTCCTCATCATCGAGCAGGACCCCGACGTGGTGGCCCGGGTGTCGCCCACGGTGGACGTGCAGTGGTTCCTCGGCGACGCGTGCGAGGTGTCCAACCTGCACGAGGCCGGCCTGGCCCGGACCGAGGTGGTGGTGGCGGCCACCGGCGACGACGAGGACAACCTGGTCGTGTCGCTGCTGGCCAAGCAGGAGTTCGCCGTTCCCCGCGTGGTGGCCCGCGTCAACCACCCGAAGAACTACTGGCTGTTCAACGAGTCGTGGGGCGTGGACGTGTCGGTGTCGACGCCCCACCTCCTCACCGCCCTGGTGGAGGAGGCGGTATCGGTCGGCTCGCTGGTCCGCCTGCTCCAGTTCCGGGACGCCCAGCTGGTCGAGGTCACCCTGGCCGACGACTCGCCGGCGGCCAAGCAGGCGATCATCGACCTCGGGATCCCCCGCGATGCCACGGTCGTGGCCGTCATCCGGGAGAGCCACGTGATCGTCCCCCGGGGCGACACGGTGCTCGACGCCGGGGACGAGGTGCTGGTGCTGGTGACGCCGGAGTCCGAGGACGCCGTCCGCCAGATCCTCGTGGGGCCGTAGCCGGCCCCCCGCTAATGCCCTGACCAGAAACGTTTGCCGCGTTCTCTACCGCAGGGTCCGCGGCCGCCCTCGCCGCCGGAGGCGGCCTCTGCGGATGCGGACACCGGGAAACGACAGGGCGGAGGCGGCGCGAGCTCCGCTCGCCCGCCGGAGCACGATCCAACTCGACCGAATGGAGTGAGCGAAGCGAACGAATGAGGTCGAAGCCCTAGGCGAGGAGCTCGTACCTCGGGTTCGTCACCACCAGGCGCCCGCCCTTGCCCTTGGGGGCGCCCCGGCCGGTGACCATCAGGCGCCGCCCGGCGTTGATGCCGGCGATGCGGGTGCGACCGGTCCACATGGCCACCAGCGAGCCGGTGCCGTCCTTGATGGTGGCCTCGAGCCACGGCGAGCCGTCGGGGCGCGGCACGATGCGCACGCTGGTGATCTCGCCCACGACGGTGATCTCCTCACGGGGCTTGGCGTCGGCGATGCAGACCGCCCCGTCGAACTGCGCGCAGAACTGGCGGAGCCGGTCGCGGTCGAGCTCGCTGACCGGTGTCGTCAGCCGCTTCAGCGCGTTCTTCAGCGCCATCGCCGTCCCCTTCGCTAGGAGTCGCCGTCGAGCTCGTCGGCCGGGCCGCAGAACATGGTGATCCGCACCGAGGTGCCCGAGTCGGAGGGGTCGAAGGCCACCTCGTCCACCAGTGTACGGATGAGCGGGATGCCGAGGCCCCGCTCGAAGTTGAGGCGCTCGGGGTCGGTGACCGGAGGGTGCTCGGGGAGCTGGGACGGGTCGAACCCGGGCCCCCGGTCCTGGATCCGGACCTCCAGGCGGTCGCCGCCCTCGGACCACCGCAGGGTCACCCGGTCGTCCACGCCGCCGCCCACGTGCGCCTCGATGGCGTTGGTGCACGCCTCGGAGACGGCCAGCTTCAGGTCGTCGACCCGGTCGTCGGCCAGCGCCCGGCGGGCGGAGGCGAGGGACGACACGACCAGGCGCGCCAGTCCCACGTACTCCGCACGCGCCGGGATCTCGAGCTCGATGACGGGATCGTCGGCCGTACCCCCTTCCGCCACGCGCCGCCCCTAACCGGCGACGGCGGCGTCGACCGAGTCGTGGATGGTGAAGACCTTGGTGAGCCCGGTGATCTCGAAGACCTTCAGGATCCGGTGCTGGGTGCACACCAGGCTGAGGTCGCCGTCGTGGCTGCGCAGCCGCTTCAGGCCCCCGACGAGCACACCCAGCCCCGTGGAGTCGAGGAAGTCGACCGCCTCGAGGTCGACGACGATGTTGTGCTTCCCCTGGCTCACCAACTCGACGAGCTTCTCGCGGAGGCGCGGCGCGGTGTACACGTCCACCTCCCCGCGGACGGCGAGCACGGTCGTGGCGCCGTGCTCGGTGACGTCGAGACCGAGATCCATGTGAGCCCCTTCCTCCTCGGCGCCGGGCGCGCCGCCGGCGTGAGGTGCAACCTACCCGAGGGCGCCGCAGCCAAGCATCGTGACGGGCCGCTGCCGCCGTTCCCCGCACGCCGGAGCCGGCGCCGGCCTCCCGGTGGGGAGGGGCGGGTCAGGATGCCCTGCGGTCGGCCCCCGACGTCGCCAGGGCCCGGTCGGCTCCGTCGTCGACGCCCAGGTCGGGCACGAACCACTCGGGCGACCCGGCCCGCCTGGACCGGCCCGCGGCCTTCGCCCGGTCGGCCTGCGCCGGCCCCGGCTCGTCGGAGGCGGAGGGCGGCGGGCCCTCGGGGGCGACCGCCTCCAGCGGCACCCGCTTGACCTCGCCCTTCACCCACAGCACGTGCATCAGCAGCACCGTGGCGAGCAGGCCGCCGGCGAACAGGGCCAGCGACCGCTGGGCGTCGCTGGCGCGCTCCTCGTCACCCAGCTCCCGGAACGACGGCGAGTCCGCCGCCAGCTCCCCGGTGTCGCCGCCCTCGACCGCCTCGCCGCCTTCGCCCTGCTCACCCTCGGGCACGTCGAACGGGAGGGTGCCCTGGAAGCCGGCGTCGGGCAGGGGGACGGTGCGGGGGG
>DATLFN010000125.1 GCA_035540975.1 Acidimicrobiales bacterium | reverse complement strand
GCCCGAGCCGGCGGGCCGCACCCTCACCCTCGCCCCCGCCGAGGCACCGCCCGCCCGGGCCGACGACATGCCCCCGGGGCGCACCGCCCGCAGCTCGGCCCGCAACGCGGCCGAGTGGGTGATCATCGTCGGCGCCGCCCTGGTGGCCGCCCTCGTCATCAAGACCTACCTGCTCCAGGCCTTCTACATCCCGTCACCGTCGATGGAGCCGACCCTCAACATCCAGGACCGGGTGCTGGTGAACAAGCTGAGCTACCGCCTGCACGACGTCAACCGCGGCGACGTCGTGGTGTTCGAGCGACCCCCCGAGGACATGGGCACCATCCGCGACCTGATCAAGCGGGTCATCGGCCTGCCCGGCGACACCGTCGAGGGCCGCGACGGCGCCGTCTGGATCAACGGGAACCAGCTCAACGAGCCGTACCTGCCGGCCGGGACGGTCACCTCGCAGTTCGGCCCCAAGTCGATCCCGGAGGGGTCCGTCTGGGTCATGGGCGACAACCGCTCCAACTCCAGCGACAGCCGGGTGTTCGGGCCGGTCGACGAGGACCGGATCATCGGCCGCGCCTTCGTCCGCGTCTGGCCGTTCAGCGCCTTCGGGCTGCTCTGACGGCGCTCAGCGCCCGGCCGCGGCCAGGGCGTCGACCATGCGGTCGACGTGGTCCGAGTACACGCCGTCCACGCCCATGTGGAGCACCTCGGCCAGGACCCGGGGGTGCTGGCAGTCCCACGCCAGGGCCAGCACGTCGAAGCGGTGGAGGAGCGTGGTGAAACCACCCGTCCAGTCGGTGTGGTGGAGGTTGAGGGCGTCGACCCGGGCGTGGGCCAGGACGGCGGCCCGCCGCTCCATCCCCTCCTTGACCGCCCGCCGCCGGGTGGAGTTCACCAGGCGGACGTCGTCCGACCGCGCCCGCCAGGAGGCGAGCAGGTCGGCATCCGGGTGGCACAGCCACAGCCGCCCCACGGCGCCGGGGATGCGTGACGCGACGGCCAGGACCGCCCCCACCGCGGCGGGGTCCTTCAGGTCGAGCGACAGCTCGTAGTCGGCCCCGCACGCCTCGTACAGGTCCTCCAGGGCGACGAGATGACCGGGGAGGGCGTCGCGGGCGAGCTCGGAGATGCGGCGCCTGCGCAGGCCGCTCTTCACCACGCCGTCGTGGTCGAGCACGGGCACGCCGTCGGAGGTGAGCCAGACGTCGCTCTCCAGGCCGGTGGCGCCCAGGCGGAGGGCCAGGCGGAAGGCGTCCAGGGAGTTCTCGGGGGCGTGGGCCCGCGCCCCGCGGTGGGCGAACCCGATCGGCGGCCGGAGGAGCGGCTCCACTGGCCGCACCTTACGAAACCGGCGCCAGCCTCCCGTGACGGGGGAGCGAGAACGTGAAGCGGCTGCCGACGCCGAGGCGGCTGTCCACCCAGATGCGTCCGCCCAGCGCCTCGACCACCCGCCGGCACAGGTACAGCCCGATGCCGAGGCCCCCGTGCGCCCTGGTCGCCGAACCGTCCAGCTGGCGGAATCGCTCGAAGAGGTGGGGGAGGTCGCCCGAGAAGATGCCCGGCCCCTCGTCGACGACCGAGACCTCCACGGCGTCGCCCCGGTCGACCAGCTCGAGGACGACCTGGCCTTCCGAGTACTCGAGGGCGTTGGCCAGGAGATGGCGGACGACCTTGTCCAGCCGGTCCTCGTCCACCGGCACGTCGACGGGACGGGCGGGGACGGTGACGACGACCCGGTCCGTCTCGTACCGGCGCAGCACCTCGCCGAGGTCGTGGTGGCGCAGGTCGAGGTCGGCGGGCCGGTCCTGGACGGCGGAGAGGAACAGGAGGTCCTCGATCACCCGCTCCAGGCGCTCGACGTTCGTCGCCACCGCGTTGAGGGCCTGGGCGCGGCGCTCCTCGGACATGGACGCGCCCCTGCGCACCAGCGTCTGCACGTAACCCTTGACGACGGTGACGGGCGTGCGCAGCTCGTGGCCCACCACGGCGACCAGGTCGTCCTTGAGGGCGTCGATCCGGCGCTCGCCGGTGACGTCGTGGAGGACCAGGGCCCGCCCCGTGATCCGGCCGCCGGCGCCCCGCAACCGCCGGACCGTCGCCCGGTACACACGGGGCTCGTCGGTCCCGAGCACCACCTCGGCGCCGGTCTCCCGCCCCGAGGCGAGCATCCGTTCCAGGACCGGGTGAGCGAGGCGCCCGGCGACGGGGTGGCCCTGCTCGAACCCGGCGGCCAGGTGGAACACGCCGGCGGCAGCGCCGTTGGCGCCCACCAGGCAGCCCCGCTCGTCCACGAGGACCACCGGTTGGGTCACCGAGTGGGCGAGGGAGGCCAGGCGCTGCTCGTGGTCCTCGTCGGACGCCCGCAGGCGGGCGGCCAGCAGGCAGACGGCGGCGTGGGCGGCGTAGGCCTCCATCAGGGCGCGGGCGGCCGCTGTCGGCTCGCCCCGGACGAACACGACGAGGTGGCCGAGCCGGTGGCCGCCGGCGACGAGGGGGAGCCCGACGGCCACCTCGCCGGCCGAGGCGAGCATCGCCACGATGGGATGGGGCGCCCGGTCGACCCGCAGCTCGTCGCCGGAGAGGAAGGCGCGGAAGCCGTCGTCGCGCGAGGCGTCGACCAGGCGGTCACGGGGGAGGCCGCGGAACTGCGAGACCCGCACCGAGCCGTTGATCACCACGGCGCACAGGCCTGACGACGCTCCGAAGAGGTCGTCGGCGCCCTCGAGCACCCGAATGGTGAGCGTCGGTGCGTCGAGCTCGTCGGCCAGGCGCCGGACCACGGCGCGGAGCGCCTCGGGCGAGCATTCGGCCACGCGCCCGTCATCGGCACGCTCGGGCGCCTCCTTGAGAAGGACTAGTCCACCACTCGCCTGGGAAGCATGGTGTCGAGGGAACGCTCAAGTTCTGGAGAGGTCCAAGCCGATGGAACGGGCACCGGCGAAGCGTCGGCGAGATCGAAGGGAGGGATCGATGGCGATGGTCCGGGCCAGCTGCCCGACGTGTGGTGATGTCGAGCTCACCACGCGCGACGTCCGTGTGCTGCTGTGCTCAAGCACCTACGAGAGCTCGTACGCCTTCCAGTGCCCGTCCTGCCGCCTGGCCGTGGCCAAGCCCGCCGAGCCCCGCGTGGTGGACGTCCTGCTCGCCTCGGGGATCGCGCTGACCGTCTGGCACATGCCGGCCGAGCTCGACGAGGTGCACGCCGGTCCGGCGATCTCCTACGACGACCTCCTCGAGTTCCACTTCCAGCTTCGCAGCGGCGCCACGCTGGACGACCTGTCCGACGCCGGCCGCCCCCGGTCGCTCGAGATCGCCGGTCCCCAGGAATCGTGAGCCTTCTCCCCCTCCTGCCCGTCGTAGCCCTCCTCGTGGGGACGCTGTGCGCGGGCATCGCCCTGGGCCGCCTCCTCGACGAGGCCGAGCAGCTGAACATGGAACTGCAGCGGGCCCGCCGGCTCCGGCCCCTCTTCGCCCAGGTGACCGCCGAGTCGCAGCGCCTGCGCCTCGCCCTCGCCCGCCTGCAGCGCCGCCCGTAACGCCCGCCCGTCGCCCGGCGGCGACGGCTCCGCCGGGGGGCGGCTCTAGACTCGCGGCGTGGGCAGCATCGGGCCGGCCGAGATCCTCGTCGTGCTGGTGGTGGCCCTCGTCGTCCTGGGCCCCAACCGCCTCCCCGAGGCTGCCCGGTCCGTGGGGAAGGCGCTGGCCGAGCTGCGGCGGGTGAGCGCGGGCGTCCAGTCCGAGGTGCGGGAGGCCTTCGCCGAGCCGCCGCCCACCTATCCCAAGCCGCCGGCGACGCCCGACGGGCCGGGCGCCACGCTGGCGGGCACGGCCCTCGACGCGCCCGGGACGACCGCCCCACCGGGCACGCCGTCCCGGTCCCCGGGCTCGCCCGAGCAGGCCGAGGCGGTCGTGGTGCGCGAGCCCGACCCGCCCCAGCCGGCCTGACCGGCGATCAGCCGCACGAGGCACACCATCGCCAACGCCCGCGCCAGGATCGCCTCCAGCGTCGCCCGCCGCCGGGCCGCCCGTGCCGCCGCCCGGCCGGCGGAGATGTCGATCGTCGACCACCTCACCGAGCTGCGCACCCGGCTCATCGTCTCGGCCGTCGCCGTCGCCGTCGGGGCCGTGGCCGCCTTCGTCTTCTACGACCGCATCCTCGACTTCCTGATCGACCCCTACTGCGCCACCCTCCCCGAGGGCGACCCGTGCACGCTGTTCATCACCGATCCCCTGGAGGGCTTCGCCACCCGCCTCAAGGTGGCGACGTGGGGCGGGTTCCTGCTCGCCTCGCCCGTGGTCCTCTGGCAGCTGTGGCGCTTCATCACCCCGGGGCTAAACCCCAACGAGAAGCGCTACGCCGTCCCCTTCGTCGCATCGTCGGTGACCCTGTTCTGCCTGGGGGCGGTTCTGGCCCGCTTCACCTTCCCCCGGGCGCTGGACTTCCTCCTGGCCGTGGGCGGCGACCTGGAGCCCATCCTCAGCCCGGCCAAGTACCTGCGGCTGGTGATCCTGGTGGGGGTGGCCTTCGGGGTCGCCTTCTTGTTCCCGGTGCTGCTGGTGTTCCTCCAGCTGGCCGGGGTGCTGACCAGCAGGAAGCTCCAGGGGTGGCGGCGGCCGGCGATCGTCGTGATCTTCGTGGTGGCGGCGGTGATCACGCCGAGCCAGGACCCGTACTCGCTGTTCGCCATGGCCGGCCCCATGTACCTGTTCTACGAGGCGTCGATCGTCATCGGCCGGGTACTCCACAAGTAGCGACATGGGCATCCGCGAGGAGTTCCTCGGCCGGTTGGGGTTCGAGGCGGACCCGTTCCAGCTGCGCGCCCTCGACGCCCTCGACGCCGGCCGGTCGGTCCTGGTGGCGGCCCCGACCGGGTCGGGGAAGACGGTGGTGGCCGAGTACGCCGTCGCCAAGGCCCTGGCCGAGGGCAGGAAGGCGTTCTACACCACGCCCCTCAAGGCGCTGTCCAACCAGAAGTACGGCGACCTGGTGCGGGCGCACGGGGCGGGGACCGTGGGCCTCCTCACCGGCGACAACTCCATCAACGGCGACGCCCCCGTCGTCGTGATGACCACCGAGGTCCTCCGCAACATGATCTACGCCGGCTCGTCGGCCCTCGACGGGCTGCGCTACGTGGTGCTCGACGAGGTCCACTACCTCCAGAACCCCTACCGGGGCGCGGTGTGGGAGGAGGTCATCGTCCACACCCCGCCCGAGGTCGACCTCGTGTGCCTGTCCGCCACCGTCTCCAACGCCGAGGAGTTCGCCGACTGGGTGCAGACCGTCCGGGGGGCGACGGTGCCGATCATCGAGGAGCGCCGCCCCGTCGAGCTCGAGCACCTCTACCTGGTGGGCGACCGCGGCGCCGAGCGCATCCACCTGCTGCCCACCTTCGTGGACGGCCGCCCCAACCCCGAGGCGGCGGCCCTCGACAGCCGGGCCCTGCGGGCGCCCGACCCCCGGGGCCGCACCCGCCGGGGCCGCCTGTTCACGCCCCGCCGGGCCGACGTGGTCGAGCTGCTGTCGGACGAGGACATGCTCCCGGGCATCTACTTCATCTTCAGCCGGGCCGCCTGCGACGACGCCGTGCGCCAGTGCACCGACCACGGCCTGCGCCTCACCACGCCGGAGGAGCGTCGCCAGATCCGGGCCATCGCCGAGGCCAAGGTGGAGCCCCTGTCCGACGCCGACCTCGACGTCCTCGGCTACGGGGCGTGGGTGACGGGCCTGGAGGCGGGGTTCGCCGCCCATCACGCCGGGCTGGTGCCGCCGTTCAAGGAGGCCGTGGAGGCGTGCTTCTCGGCCGCCCTGGTGAAGGTGGTGTTCGCCACCGAGACGCTCTCGCTCGGCATCAACATGCCGGCCCGCGCGGTCGT
Organism: Acidimicrobiales bacterium; assembly: GCA_035540975.1. NCBI lineage: Bacteria > Bacillati > Actinomycetota > Acidimicrobiia > Acidimicrobiales > Acidimicrobiales bacterium. The sequence goes on along the minus strand of DATLFN010000125.1, from coordinate 1,135 downwards.
CATCGAGAAGCTCACCAAGTTCACCGGCGAGCGCCACGAGCCCCTCACACCCGGCGAGTACACCCAGTTCACCGGCCGGGCCGGGCGGCGGGGCATCGACGAGGTGGGGTACGCGGCCGTCCTGTGGTCGCCGTTCGTGCCCTTCGACCAGGTGGCGGGCCTGGCCTCGACCCGGACCTACGCCCTGTCGTCGTCGTTCCGCCCCACCTACAACATGGCGGCCAACCTGGTCAGGCGCTACCCGCCCGACGTGGCCCACCACCTGCTCAACCTCTCGTTCGCCCAGTACCGGGCCGATGCCGACGTGGTGCGCCTGGAGTCGCAGCTGGACCGCGGGCTCCACGCCCTGGCCGAGGCCCGCGAGCGCGCCCGGTGCGAGAAGGGCGACGTCGACGAGTACCGGGCCCTGCTGCGGTCGCCACCGCCCGCCGAGGACCCGGCGGTGGCCGATGCGCTGTCCAAGGTGCGGCCCGGCGACGTGATCGTCGTGCCGGGCCGCTCGGGCGGGCGGGTGGCGGTCCTGGCCACCTCCCAGCGGCGGGGCGGCGACATCCGGGTGACCGCCCTGACGCCCGACCGTCGCAAGGTCAGCCTGTCGCCCCGGGACTTCCGCGCCCCGCCCCGACCCCGGGCCCGGGTCGACCTCCCGGTGCCCTACGCACCCGGCAACGCCTCGTTCCAGCGGGCGGTCGCCCAGGCCCTCGCTCGGGTCAGGCTGGCCGACGGCGCCGACGAGGCGCCGGCGGGGGAGCGGGGCCGGCGGGCCGGGCCGGCCGGCCACCCGGTGGCGGCCTGCCCGGACGCCGCCAAGCACGTCCGGGCCGCCGAGCGGGCCGAGCGACTGGTCAAGGACAACGCCTGGCTGGAGCGCCAGATCCGGGGGCGGACCGAGAGCCTGGCCCGCCAGTTCGACCGGGTCCTGCGGGTGCTCGGGACGTGGGGGTACGTGGACGGGTGGGCCCTCACCGAAGCGGGGGCGCGGCTGGCCCGGCTCTACCACGAGTGCGACCTGCTGATCGCCGAGGCGGTCGGCGCCGGCCTGTTCGACGGCCTGGACCCGCCCGGCGTGGCCGCCCTGGCGTCGGTCTTCACCTACGAGCACCGCCGGGCCGGCCCGGCGGTGCTCGTAGGTGAA
>DATLFN010000124.1 GCA_035540975.1 Acidimicrobiales bacterium | reverse complement strand
GGCCCGGGCGCTGGAGCGCATCGCCGCCGACCCCGACGGCGCGGCCGCCGCCCCCCGCACGACGCCCGTGGGCCGGGTCGACGAGGCCCGGGCCAGCGCCTCCAGCGTCTGCGGGCTCTCGGTCTCGGTCGGCTCGATCATCAGGGCCTCCTCGACGATGAGCGGGAAGTACACCGTGGGCGCGTGGAAGCCCTCCTCCAGGAGGCGCTTGGCCACGTCCACGGCCCGCAGGTGCGAGGTGCGCTTGAGCGTCGCCGCCGAGGCCACGAACTCGTGCATCCCCGGGCGGTCGTAGGGGATGTCGTAGGTGCCGCGCAGGCGGGCCCGCAGCCAGTTGGCGTTGAGCACCGCCGCCTCGGCCACCTTGCGCAGCCCGTCGCCCCCGTTGGCGAGGATGTAGGAGTACGCCCGGGCCAGCGCCAGGGCGTTGCCGTGCCAGGAGTGCACGCGGCCGATGGACCGCTCCGGTGTGCGCCAGGCCCACCCCCCGTGCCCGTCCCCCACCGGCAGCGGGCCGGGCAGGTAGGGCGCCAGCCGCTCCGACACCGCCACCGGGCCGGCGCCCGGCCCACCGCCGCCGTGGGGCACGGCGAAGGTCTTGTGCAGGTTCATGTGGACGATGTCGAAGCCCATGTCGCCCGGGCGGGTGACCCCGAGGATGGCGTTGAGGTTGGCGCCGTCGTAGTACAGGAGCCCGCCCACCTCGTGGACGGCGGCGGCGATCTCGGCGATGTCCTCCTCGAACAGGCCGAGGGTGTTGGGGTTGGTGAGCATGATCCCGGCCACGTCCTCGTCGAGGCGGGCCCGCAGGGCGGCCACGTCCACGCAGCCCCGGTCGTCGGACGGCACGGTCACCGTGGTGTAGCCGCCCAGGGTGACCGACGCCGGGTTGGTGCCGTGGGCCGAGTCGGGGATGATGACCTTGGTGCGGGCCCGCCCCTGGTCGCGGTGCCACGCCCGCATCAACAGCAGGCCGGTGAGCTCGCCCGCCGCGCCGGCCGGGGGCTGGAGGGTGGCGGCCGCCATACCGGTCACCGCGCACAGGCGGTCGGCCAGGTCGGCCAGAAGGGCCAGCCACCCCTGGGTGAGCGCGGCGGGCGCCGACGGGTGCACGCCGGCCAGCCCGGGCAGCGACGCCGCCTCGTCGCACAGCTTGGGGTTGTACTTCATGGTGCACGAGCCCAGCGGGTAGGCGCCCAGGTCGACCGAGTACTGGCGGGCGCTGAGGCGGGTGACGTGGCCCACCAGGTCGCGCTCGGACACCTCGGCCAGCGCCAGGGGCTCGGTGCGACGGTGCTGGGCCGGGACCAGCTCGTCCTCCGACCACTCGGGCACGCCCGTGGTGCGGAACGACCAGGCGCGCCGGCCGGGCGAGGACAGCTCGAACACGGTTGGTTCCTCGTCCCGCCCCATCACCGGCGCGCTGCTCGCCTTCCCGCCCGCCGCCGGCGGGCCGGGCACGGCGGCGGCCGCGCCGACCGTCGAGGGAGCATCGGCCGGCTCGGTGCCGCCGCCTCCGGGGACGGGGACCTCGCTCACCGGACGACCTTCTCGAACGCCGCCGCGTACTGGTCGATCTCCTCCCGGGTCCGCCGTTCGGTGACGGCGACCAGGAGCCCGTCTCCGTACTCGTCGCCCAGCGCCACGCCGGCCAGGAAGCCCTCGTCGGCCATGCGCTCGACGACCGTGGCGGCCGGCACCGGCGCCCGCACGGCGAACTCCCGGAGCGTGGGGGCGCCGACCAGCGGCTCCACCCCGTCCACCGCCGCCAGCGCCTCACGGGCGTAGCGGGCGCCCCGGGCGCAGCGCAGGGCCATCTCCCGCAGGCCCGACGTGCCGAGCCAGGAGAGCTGGATGGCGCAGGCCACGGCGATGAGCGTCTGGTTGGTGCAGACGTTGGACGACGCCTTCTCCCGCCGGATGTCCTGCTCGCGGGTGCGCAGGGTGGTGACGTAGGCGCGCCGGCCCTCGACGTCCACCGTCTCGCCCACCAGCCGCCCGGGCAGGCGGCGGACGTGCTCCATGCGGCAGGCGAACAGGCCGAGCAGGGGGCCGCCGAACGACATCGGCGTGCCGAAGGGCTGGCCCTCGCCGACCACGACGTCGGCGCCCAGGCCCCCGGGGGACCGGACCACGGCGGCAGCCACCGGGTCGAGCGCCACCACCAGCAGGGCGCCCGTGCGGTCGGCGACCCGCCGCGCCTCCGACAGGTCCTCCAGGCAGCCCAGGTAGTTGGGCTGCTGCACCACCAACGCGCCCGGCGCGCCGTCGGCCGGCCACGCCGTGGTGCCGCCCGCCAGGCCGACCTCCACCAGCTCGTGGCCGGTGCCCTCGGCGAACGTGCGCGCCACCGCCCGCCAGCTCGGGTTCACGCCCCGGCTCAGCCAGACGGTGGGCCGGCGGGTGGCGGCGACGGCCAGGTTGACCGCCTCGACCAGGGCGCTGGCCCCGTCGTACAGCGAGGCGTTGGCCACCTCCAGGCCGGCCAGGCGGGCGACCATCGTCTGGTACTCGAACAGCATCTGGAGCACGCCCTGGGCCACCTCGGGCTGGTAGGGCGTGTAGGCGGTGACGAACTCGGAGCGGAACGCGAGCGACCGCACGGCGGCCGGGACCTCGTGGTCGTAGATCCCGCCGCCGGCGAAGCACACCAGCCCCGAGGCCGGGTTGGCGGCGGCCAGGCGCCCCATCTCGACGGCGACGTCCGGCTCGGACAGGCCGTCGGGCAGGTCGAGGCCGCCGGCCAGGCGCAAGGCGGGCGGGACGGCGGCGAACAGCTCGTCGGTCGACGACAGGCCGAGGAAGCCCAGCATCTCGGCGACCTCGGCGTCGGTGTGGGGGACGAAGTGGCCCATCGCTCAGCCCTTGCGCCCGCCCACGAACGGCGTCTTCACGACCCGGGCGGGCACGGGCCGGCCCCGCAGGTCGACGGTCACCTCCGCACCCGGCCCGACGTGCGGGGGGAGGAAGGCGAAGGCGATGCCGTGGCCCAGCACCGGTGAGAAGTTCCCGCTGGTGACGGTCCCGGCCGGCTTGCCGTCCACCGACACCGGGTAGCCCTCCCGCGGCGGCTGGCGCCCTTCCACGGCCAGCCCCCGCAGCCGTCGCGACACCCCCCGCTCCCGCTCCGCCTCCAGGGCCGCCTTCCCGCTGAAGCGGGGCTTGTCCCAGGCCACCACCCACCCGAGCCCGGCCTGGAGGGGCGTGATGCCGGGCCCCAGCTCGTGGCCGTGGAGGGGCAGCCCCGCCTCCAGGCGGAGGGTGTCGCGGGCGCCCAGGCCGGCGGGGGCGATGCCGGCGTCGAGCACGGCGGCCCAGAAGGCGGGCGCCGCCCCGGCGGGCACGGCGCACTCCACGCCGTCCTCGCCCGTGTACCCGGTGCCGGCCACGACCACGGGCGTGCCGTGCCAATCCACGTCGACCACCGCGAAGCGGGGCACCGCCGCCGCCTCGGGCGACACGGCCGACAGCAGGGACCGGGCCGACGGGCCCTGGACGGCGATCACCGCCCGCCCGGCCGTCACGTCGTCGCCGCCCAGGGCCGCCACCACGTCCGCCGTGTTCGACGCGTTGGGCATCACGTCGAAGCGGTCGTCGGACCGCCACCACACGATGATGTCGTCCACCACCGAGGCGTCGGCCTCGTCCAGCAGGTGGGTGTACTGCGCCCGCCCGGGCCCGAGGCGGCCCAGGTCGTTGGTGAGCACGTCGTTGAGGTGGGCCAGCGCCCGGCGCCCCTCCACCCGCACGGTGCCCAGGTGGCTCACGTCGAACGCGACGGCGCCGGCGCGGCACGCCTGGTGCTCGGCCAGCGTCCCCGACGGGTACGACAAGGGCATCCCCCACCCGCCGAACTCCACCATCCGGGCGCCCAGCTGGCGGTGGGCGGCGTCGAGCGGCGAGCGGCGCAGCACGTCGGTCACGGAGCCACACTAGGTGGCCCCGGCGCCCGTCCTCAGTCCCCGACGGCGAAGTCCAAGGGCCGCGGCTCGCGGTCGTCGAGGCCGGCGTCGGCCAGCTGGGTGGGCTCCTCCAGGCCGTACTTGACCAGCAGGTTCAGGTAGTCCCGCTGGTAGAAGATCTTCACCTTCACCTCCGGGTGCAGCTCCCGGAGACGGCGCACCTTGGCGTTCTTCTTGGTCACCAGCTTCTGGTTGAGCGTGGTGATCTCGATGAACAGGTCGTAGGCGGGCAGGTAGAAGTCGGGCCGGAACGCCTGCACCGGCCTGCCCGCCCGGTCGCGGGCCAGGATGAACTCGGTCGGCTCGTACTCCCAGACGATCCCGTAGAAGTCGAGGAGCTTGGCGAACTGACGCTCCGAGTTGTGGGCGAAGCGGATCCGCTCGTGCGGCAGCGGCGACCGGTCCAGCTCGCTATCCCCCGGTGCCGGCCTGCGGCAGCCCGCTGCCCTCGCCGCCCGCCCGCACCTCGGGAACGGGCGGCGTGAGCTCGGTGATGGCGGCGTCCAGCTCCTGGACCACGCCGGCCAGGGGGACGATGTTGAGGACTCCCTGGCCACCCTTGAGCAGGTCGATGATCTCCTCGCCCGACGTGGCCAGCACCGAGTGCGCGCCGTTGAGCACCAGGTTGGCGGCGGCGACGTCGCTCCCGGAGCTGCGGAGCAGGCCGAGGGCGCGCCGGGCCGACTGGAGCGAGACGCCGGCGTCCAGGAGGCGCTTGATGACCTTGAGCTCGAGCAGGTCCCGGTAGGAGTACACCCGCTGGGTGCCGCTGCCCCGGGCGTCGCTGATGGACGGTCGCAACAGGTCGGTGCGCGCCCAGTAGTCCAGCTGGCGGTAGGTGATCCCCGCGATCTTGCAGACCTGGGGTCCTCGGAATCCCTCTTCAGGCATGGGGAAGCGCCCTCCAGTGCCGGCCGGAGCCGACGCGACGTCACAGTGTCGAAATTACACCCGTGTAGGGGTAACGGTACGACCACCGCCTCCCGCCGTCAACGACCGAGCGAAGCGAACGAATGCAGGTCGAAGCGGCTAGGAGCTGAAGTCCTCGGGGCGGATGCCCTCGATGAACTGGCGGAACTGGGTGACGAGCTCGTCGGGCGGCGTCTCGTCCTCCTCCTCGGAGTCGATGACGATGCCGGCCTCGTCGAGCAGCTCCTCCTCGGCGAAGATGGGCGTGCCCGTGCGGGCGGCCAGGGCGATGGCGTCGGACGGCCGGCTGGAGACGATCCGGGTCTCGTCGCCCTGCTTGAGGTGGAGCTCGGCGTAGTACGTGCCGCTGCGGCCGTCGTCGCCCATGCGCAGCTCGGTGACGACGACGCGCTCGAGGGTGGCGCCCACCGCGACCAGGATGTCGCGCATCAGGTCGTGCGTCATCGGCCGGGGGGGGACGACGCCCTGGAGGGCGAAGGCGATGGCGGTCGCCTCGGGCGCCCCGATGAAGATGGGCAGCGTCCGCCGGGCCCCTTCGGTCTCCTGGAGGAGCACCACCGGATTGTTGGTGGGGAGCTCCACCCTCACCGCGGCGAGATGCATCTCCACCATGAAAACCACCCTACCGTGCGTAGAACTGGTCCACGTGTGCATCGGGGTCGCTGCGCAGGGCCGCCAGATCGCCCGCCGCGACCAGGTCGAGGTTGCGGTAGCGCTCGGCGAAGTCGAGGCCGTAGCCCACCACGAAGTCGTCGCCGACGGTGAAGCCGACGAAGCGCACGGGGGTCGGCACGATGCGCCGGGTGGCCTTGTCCAGCAGGGCGCACACCTCCAGCGAGCGGGGCCCCCGCCGGGCCAGCTCGCCCAGCACGTAGGTCAGCGTGAGGCCGGTGTCGACGATGTCCTCGACCAGCACCACGTCCCGCCCGGCGATGTCGGCCTCCAGGTCCTTCACCAGGCGCACCCGCCCGGTGTCCGGCGCGTACGACGAGATGGCGAGGAAGTCGACCTCGGGGACGATGGTGAGGGCGCGCACCAGGTCGGACAGGAACGGGACGCTCCCCTTCAGCACCGCCACCAGGAGGACGCCGTCCTCGTAGGCGTCGGACAGCTCGGCGGCCAGGCGCTCCACGCCGGCCCGCAGCTCGTCGGTGGTGATGAGGACCCGGGCCGGGCTCACCCGCCCGAGAGGCGCCGCACGGCCTGGCGCAGCACGGCGGCCCGCAGGCTCTGGCCGAGCTGGGTGAGGTCCTCCAGGGCCTGCTGGGCCTGGCGGCGCGCCTCGGGATTGCGCTGCTTGAGCAGCGGCGTGACGATCTGCTCGAACAGCCCGGCCTCCCGCTCCGCCGAGTTCTTGTAGATGCGCAGGTGCCGGCCCTCGATGCCGAACCGGGCGAACCCCACGGCCAGGTTGGCGACGACGAGCGCCTCCTCGTCGTAGTACACGGTGCCGGCGACGGGCCGGCCGGTGATGAAGCCGTAGCGCTCCAGCTCCCGGATCCGCTCGTAGGGCAGCCCGGTGGCGTTGGCCAGCTCCTCGATGGTGAGGCTCACCCCGGTCATCCCCGCCGACAGCACGCTGGCCGCCGGCGGGCGGTCGGCGGTGGGCGCCGGCACCCGAGGCGGCGCCGGCTCGGTTGCCGCGACGGGCGGCGCCGGTGGAGGAGCGGGAGCGGGCGGCGGGCGGGCGTCGGGCGGCGCCTCGACGGCGGTGGCCGACCGGGGCGAGGGCGCCGGGGCGGGCACGACCACCGACCGGCGGGGGCCGCTCGGGTGCACGGACCGGTCGTCGGCGCGCCGCTCGTCGCCCCTCGGGTCGCCCGCGTCGCCGGCGTCGCCCGGGTCGTCGGCGTCGTGCCCATCGGCCGGCTCCTCGGCGCCGCCGGTGCCCACGCCCAGGCGGCCCTTGATCACCTTCAGGGGCAGGAAGTGCTCGCGCTGCTGGCGGAGGATCCAGCGCAGGCGCTCGACGTCGGGCTCGTAGAATTTGCGGTAGCCCGAGGCGGTGCGCTCGGGGTCGAGGAGCCCCTGGCTCTCCAGGAAGCGGATCTTCGAGATGGTGACGTCGGGGAACTCGTCCTTGAGCAGCGAGAGGACTTCGCCGATCGACCGGTACGGCCGCTCCGCCACCGCGCCGTCACCCCTCGCCGGAGGCGAGGAACACGAGCTTGAACTTGCCGATCTGGACCTCGTCGCCGTGGTTGAGGGGCGCCTCCTCGAGGCGCTCGCGGTTGAGGTAGGTGCCGTTCAGGCTGCCGACGTCGCGGACCACGTAGCCGGGGCCCTGGCGGACGAACTCGGCGTGGCGGCGGGAGACGGTGATGTCGTCGAGGAAGATCTCGCTGTCGGGATGACGGCCCGCCCGGGTCACGTCGGCCTCGAGCATGAACCTCGACCCGGCGTTGGGCCCCCGCTTGACGACGAGGAGCCCGACGCCCTCGGGCAGCCCCTCGAGGCTCACGCCGATCTCGTCGTCGCCCGTCTCCCCCGGCGCCTCGTTGGTGAACACGATGGTGGTCTCCTCGCCGGACACGGCCAGCACGCCGCCGCACGACGAGCAGAAGTTGGAGCCGGCGGGGTTCTTGTGGCCGCACCGGTTGCAGAACACGCCGTCCACGCTATTCCGATCCGGCTCCGCCGGAGATGAGCGCCCCGTAGGCGTCGGCGTCCAGCAGCGCGTCGAGGGCCGCCGGGTCGGAGGGCTCGATCAGGCAGATCCAGCCCTCGCCGTAAGGGTCGTCGTTGATGTTCTGGGGTGCGTCGGCCAGACCACCGTTCACCTCCACCACCTCGCCGGCCACGGGGGCGTAGATGTCGGACACCGACTTGGTGGACTCGACCTCGCTGAAGGTGTCACCGGCGACGACCCGGGCACCGATCTCGGGCAGCTGCACGAACACCACGTCGCCCAGCGCCTCCTGGGCGTAGTCGGTGATCCCCACCCGGACCCCGCTGTCCTCCAGGCGGGCCCACTCGTGGTCGGGGGTGTAGCGCAGGTCCGCGGGGACGTTCATCGACGGGCGACCTCCAGCACGGCCATGCCCCGCACGGGGCCGGTCAGGGTGCGGACCCTACCGGACGCGCCACCCGGAACGCGGGTGGCCGGGCGAGCGCCGGGAGGTCGAGCCTGGCCGAGCGGGACACCTCGGACCGCACGCCCGGGAGGGCCTCGAGGGTGTCGAGGACGCCGCCGGGGATCTTGAGGCCGCCGTCCAGGGTGGCCGGCTGCCCGATGGCGACGATGCGGAAGGGCGTGGACAGCGGGGCGCCGTCCAGGACCACGCGGCCGTCGCGCTCGGAGAACGCCGACGCCACCCCGATGCGGCGGTCGTTCACGGCCAGCGCCTCGGCGCCGGCGTCGCGAAGCTCCTGCACGGCGTCGATGAGGGTTTCGTAGCCGACCGAGCCCTCCGGGTCCTCGATCCGCAGCGTGAGCCCGGGGCCGGTGACGGGCACGGTCCCGGCCAGCACGGAGAGCGCCTGGAGCTGCTGCTCGGCCGCCCGCCCGGCCGAGTCGTCCTCCCGGTTGGTGGCCCGCAGGTCGGCCAGCTGGAGCTTGAGGTCGCTGATCTCGTCCCGCAGGGCGTCCGCCTCGCCGGTGAGGCTGGCCAGGATGCGGGCCAGGTCGTCCTCGCTCTCCTGCTCGAGTCGCTGCGTGAAGCGCTCGGTGGTCCGCAGCTGGCTGACGAGCAGGAACCCCACCAGGCCGGTGGCGATCACGACGAGCACCGGCCCGACCCGCAGCCGGCGCCGGACGGTGGCCCGACCCGCCGGCCGCCACGGCGAGCGCGTCAACCGCCGACCGATCCGGGCCAGGTCCCCCGCCGTGCTCAACCGAGGGTTCCCGTCGTTCTCGGGGCACGAGGCGCCGCCCGGCGGCTGCATCCGTCCCGAGAACCGGTGCGCGGGCGCGCGATCGGGATCATCCCCCGACCAGGCGCCGGCGGATGGCCGCCGCGTTCTGGAAGATGCGGATGCCGAGGACGACGACGACGGCAGTGGACAGGTCGGCGGCCAGCTGGTCGCCCAGCCAGACGAGCACCATGGCGATGGCGGCGTTGGAGACGAACGAGATCACGAAGATGCGGTCGTTGAACGTGTGCTCCAGGGCCGAGCGGGCCCCGCCGAGGGTGGCGTCGAGGGCGGCGACGACGGCCATGGCGACGTAGCGGGACAGCTCCTGTGGCACCGTCGGCTGGAGCAGCACGGCGAGGAGGGCGCCCACCACGAGCCCGAACAGGGGGAGCATCTACGGCGTGCGGGCCGACACGATGGCGACCCGCCCCGAGTAGGCGGGCACCTCGACGTCCCCCTGGGAGATGCGGAACCCGAGCCCGAACAGGCCCGTCCACCGCCGGAAGCGCCTGGCGATCTCGCTGTCCTCGAAGGCCCGCTTGTCGGCGCCGATGGCCGCGACCCGGTACGGCGGGGTCAGGGGGCGGAAGTTCACGACGATGGTGTCGCCGGCCGCCCGGATGGGCGTGGTCGCCACCAGCCGGCTGTCGTTGACCGACACCGCCTCGGCGCCCGCCGCGAACAGGGCGTTGACGACCAGCTGGAGGTCGGTGTCGTGGATGCGGAAGGCGTCGCCGTCGCCGTCGGCGGAGGACCGCCGGGGAGAGTCGCTGAGCTCGACCTCCAGGCCGCGGCCCCGCAGCGCCACCGTCCCCGCCTGGAGCGCCAGGTCGGCGACCGCCTCGCCCTGGGCCCGGTCCTGCTCGTTGCGGCGGATGCCCTCACGGCGGGCGGCGTCCACGTCGTCGCGCAGGGCGGACACCGTCCGGTCGTGCTCGGCGACCAGGTCACGGCGCTGTTCGATGAGGTCGATCAGCTCCTTCTTGCGGGGGGCGTCCGCCCGGCGGGCCTGGCCGACCGACGAGACGGCGGTGACCAGCAGGAAGCCGAGGAGCGCCGACGCGGCAGTCAGGACCAGGGTGGGCCGGCGCACGCTCCTATTCTCGCCCGAAGGGCGGAGGCTCAGGGCAGCAATTGGCGGATTCGGCGCGCGAAGTCCTGGGCCCGTGACCGCGCCTCGCCGGCCGTGCCGCCCTCCGCCCACACGTGGGTGAGGGGTTCCTCGGGATCCGGCAGGACGAGCGCCCACCCGTCGTCGAGGACCACCTTGACGCCGTCGATGAGCACCAGCTCGGAGTCCTTCTGGCGCTCGACCATGGTGCGCATCACCATGCCCTTCTGCTCCCACGGGGTGGCGACGGTCTGGTGGGCGATGTGGACCCGGGGGGACTCCCCCACGACCTTCGACAGGCGCACGCCCGTGGAGGCGAGCATGGAGAGCAGGTTGACGAGGGCGGCCACGCCGTCGTAGGCGGGCAGGAAGGCGGGGAAGATGTACCCGCCGTCCTGGCTGGCGCCGAAGTGGACGTCGGCGCCGGACGCCACCTCCATGAGGTGTGAGGCCGACAGCTTGGTCCACACGATCTCGCCGCCCGACCGCCGGCAGAGGTCCTCGGCGCCCCTGCCCACCGCCACCGGCAGGGCCACCCTGGCGTCGTCGGTGGTCTGGAGCACGAGCTCGAGGAGCACCAGCAGGGCCGTGTCGTCGACCAGCACCTGGCCGGCGTCGTCGATGAGGGTGATGCGCTCGCCGTCGGGGTGGACCACGGCGCCGAGGTGGGCGCCCGACGCCCGGACCAGGTCGGCGACCCGGCGGGCGTGGGCGTCGCGGTCGAACGCGGTGGCGCCCGACGTCGAGGCGTAGGGGTTCACGGTGAGGACCTCGGCCCCCAGCTTGGCGAGGACGTTGGGCATGACGAAGCTGGCCGAGCCGTAGGCGTAGTCGAGGACGACCTTGAAGCCGAACGCCCGGATGGCGTCGGTGTCGACGGTCGACATCATCACGTCGGTGTAGTGCTCGAGGTAGCGGGCCGGGAACCCGATGTCGCCCATCTCGGCCGCCATGGCCCGCCGGAACTCCTCGCGGTGGTAGAGGCGCTCGATCTTGCGCTGGGCCGTCTCGGGGATGTCGATCCCCTCGGTGTCGAAGAACCGGATCTGCACCGACTGGGGGTCGCCCGGTGCCAGCCGGACGGTGACGCCGCCGTCGCTGCGGATGGACCGCACGTGGAAGCGGGTGACCGGGACGGTGGCGACCTCCAGGTCCTCGACGTTGACGCCGGCCGCCGTCAACCCGACCATGACGGCCCGCTTGAGGGCCCGCGCCGCCCGGCTGGAGTCGCGGGAGGTGGTGACCGTGCAGCCCTTCTTCAAGGTGGTGGCGTAGGCCATGGCCACCCGGACGGCCAGCTCGGGGGTGATGTCGACGTTGGCCAGCCCCGTCACGCCGAGGCGCCCGAACAGGTGGCGCGCCCCGCGCGACTCCCAGATGATCGAGCTGTTGACGACCGCCCCGGACTCCACCGTCTTGTACGGGTAGACCTTGACCCCCGGGTTGACGACGGCGTGCTCGCCCACCAGGCACTCCTCGCCGAGGACGACGCCCTCCTCGCAGCGCACGCCGTGGCGGAGGTCGCTGGAGCGCCCGACCAGCGTCCCCCGCAGCCGCACCTGGGAGCCGAGGTAGCCGTTGTCGTGGATGACGCTGCGCTCCACGTAGGCGTGGGCGCCGACCCGCACGTTCGAGCCCAGCACGGTGTACTCGGCCAGGTGGGCGCCCTCCTCCACCTTGCAGTAGTCGCCGATGACGACGGGCCCGTCGAGCTTGGCGCCCGGGTCGACCTCGGCACCCTCCCCGAGCCACACGCCCTCGCCCAGGCGGAAGCCGGGGACGGCCACCTCGACCTTGCCGTCGAGCACGTCGTGGTGGGCCTGGAGGTAGGCCTCCAACGTCCCCACGTCCTCCCAGTAGCCCTCGGCCACGTAGCCGAACAGGGGTTTGCCCGCCTCGAGCAGCGCCGGGAAGACCTCCTCCGACCAGTCGACCTTCCCCTCGGGGACGAAGTCGAAGATCTCGGGCTGGAGCACGTAGATGCCGGTGTTCACCGTGTCGCTGAACACCTGGCCCCAGGTGGGCTTCTCCAGGAAGCGCTCGATGGTGCCGTCCTCGCGGGTGATGACGATGCCGAAGTCGAGCGGGTTCTCCATGGCCTTCAGGCCGATGGTGGCGAGGGCGCCCCGCTCCTCGTGGAAGGCGATGATCGCCGACAGGTCGATGTCGGTGAGCACGTCCCCCGAGATGACCAGGAAGGGCTCGTCCAGCTCGTCCTTGGCGTTGCGCACCGAGCCCGCCGTCCCGAGGGGCGACTCCTCGGTGGCGTAGGACAGCTTGACGCCGAACTCGCTGCCGTCGCCGAAGTAGGTGCGGATGGCGTGCGGCATGAACGCCACCGTCACCACGATGTCGTCGAGGCCGTGCTCCTTGAGCAGGCGGATGACGTGCTCCATCATCGGCCGGTTGGCCAGCGGGAGCATCGGCTTGGGCTGGTTCGAGGTGAGCGGCCGCAGGCGGGTCCCCTCGCCGCCGGCCATGATGACGGCTTTCACGCGGTCACCCTACCCGGGGTCCTCCCCCGCTACCGGCGCCTACCGGGCGCTCTTGACGGCCCGGGCCCGCTCCAGGGCCGCCCGGGCGGGCGGGACGTACGTGGCCGCCGCGTAGTAGCTGAGCACCAGACCGGGGATCACGGTGAGCCAGGCGAGGGGCCGGGCCAGCTCGTGCCAGGGCGCCCCACCGTCGGGGTTGCTGGCGAGGAACAGCGGGAAGGCGACCATCTGGAGCAGGGTGCCGGCCTTGCCGGCCAGCTTGACGTCGATCACGTCCTTGGCCCCCATGGCGGCGAGCACCACGACGGTGACGCCCACGACGACCTCCCGGGTCACGGCCAGGGCGCCCACCCAGCGGGGCATGGACCCGTCGATGAGCAGGGCGACCACGCCCACGCCGAGCAGGATGCGGTCGGCCGTCGGGTCGAGGATCCTGCCCAGCCGCGACTCCTGGTGGAAGTGGCGGGCGATCCAGCCGTCGGCGCAGTCGGTGATGCCGAGGGCAGCCAGCAGCAGGCCGGCGGCGTAGCGGTCCTCCTGCCCGAACAGCAGCCACAAGAAGCCGGGGACGCACAGCAGGCGCCCGATCGAGATCACGTTGGGGACGGTGAGGATGCGGTCGTCACCCTCACGTGCCACGGCCGGAGTCTACGGGGGCCTCGCCGTCCGTAACCTGCGCCCCCGTGCCGCCGACCGAGCCCGCTCCTCCCCCACCCGCCACGCGGCGCGTCGACGTCGCCGACGGCGTCGGGCTCCACTGCACGTCGTGGGCGCCCGGAGCGCCCGGCCTGCCCTTCGTGCTGGTGCACGGGCTGGCGTCCAACGCCCGCACCTGGGAGGGGGTGGCGCAGCGGATGGCGGCCGCCGGCCACCCCGTCGCCACCGTCGACCTGCGGGGCCACGGTCGCAGCGACCAGCCCGACGGCGGCTACGACCTCGCCACCCTGGGCGACGACCTGCTGCGCGTCCTCGACGTCCTCGACGCTCCCGACGTCCTCGGCCCCGGGCGGCCGGTCGTGGTGGGCCAGTCGATGGGCGGGAACCTGGCTCTCGACGTGGGCCGGCGGGCGGGAGACCGGCTGGCCGGTGTCGGCGGCGTCGACGGCGGCGTCATCGAGCTCGCTCGCCGGTTCCCCGACTGGGAGGAGTGCGCCGACGCGCTGGCGCCGCCCCGGTGGGACGGGGCCCGGGCCGGCGACGTGGAGGCGGCCATCCGCCGGGACTACCCGTCGTGGTCCGAGTGGGGCGTCGAGGCGACCATGGCCAACTTCGCGATTGGCGCCGACGGGACGGTGCGGCCCCACCTCGCCTTCGACCGCCACCTGCGCCTGCTCCGCTCCCTCTGGGAGCACCGCCCTTCCGAGATCCTGGACCGGCTGGACGTCCCCGTGCTGCTCGTCGTCGCCACCGGGCCGGCCGACGGCGGGCCCGTCACCCGCGCCGACGCGCAACGGGCGGTCGCGGCCCTGGGACGGGCCCAGGTTCACCACGTGCCGAACGCCGACCACGACGTGCACGTCCAGCAACCGGCGCGGGTGTCCGAGCTGCTGCTCGAGGCCGCCCGCGACGGGTTCTTCCACTCGGGGCCTGGGAGCTTTTCCGAGTAGGATCCTGGCGATGGCGAGCTTTCGTCTGGGAGAAGCTGCCGAGCTGCTCGGGGTGAGCGTCGACACGGTGCGCCGGTGGGCCGACGCCGGACGCTTCTCGACCACGAGGACGGCGGGCGGTCACCGGGTCGTGGACGGCGAGGCCCTGGCCCGGTTCGCGGCCGACGAGGCGCCGCCCCCTCGGCAGCGGGCGGTGAGCGGGCAGTCGGCCCGCAACCGCCTGCCCGGGATCGTCACCAAGGTGACGAGGGGCGACGTCATGGCGCAGGTGGAGATCCAGGTGGGCCGCCACCGGGTCGTGTCGCTCATGTCGCGCGAGGCGGCCGACGAGCTCGGCCTGGCGCCCGGCGTCCTGGCGGTGGCGGCCGTGAAGGCGACCGCCGTCGTCGTCGAGCTGCCGGCCTAGTGCTTCGACCTCGTTCGTTCGCTCCGCTCAC
This sequence comes from Acidimicrobiales bacterium, assembly GCA_035540975.1. Classification (NCBI taxonomy): domain Bacteria; kingdom Bacillati; phylum Actinomycetota; class Acidimicrobiia; order Acidimicrobiales; species Acidimicrobiales bacterium. The sequence goes on along the minus strand of DATLFN010000124.1, from coordinate 4,089 downwards.
TCCATTCGGTCGAGTTGGATCGTGCTCCGGCGGGCGAGCGGAGCTCGCGCCGCCTCCGCCCTGTTCTTTCCCGGTGTCAGCCGCCGCAGAGGCCGCCTGCGGCGGCGAGTGCGGCCACCGACCTTGCCGCTGCGCACGCGGCGCACGTTCGTGGCCACGACACGGGGGCGGCATGCGACGGGCGGCGGCCGCCGTCGCCGTCGCCGTGGCGCTGGCCGCCGCCGGGTGTGGGTCCTCGGGCGACGCCGCCGGCCGCCGGTCGGTGACCGTCGTCGCCGCCGCCTCCCTGACCGAGCCGTTCACCGACCTGGGCCGGCGCTTCGAGGCGGCCGACCCGGGCGTCGAGGTGGAGATGGCCTTCGCCGCCTCGCCGTCCGTCGCCGCCCAGGTCCGGGCCGGCGCGCCCGCCGACGTGGTGGCGACGGCCGACCGGGTCGTGGTGGACGCCCTCGCCGCCGAGGGGCTCACCGGCCCCGTGCGGACATTCGCCCGCAACCGCCTGGCGGTGGCCGTCGCTCCGGGCAACCCGCGTGGCATCCGCACCGTCGACGACCTGGCCCGCCCGGGGGTCGACCTGGTGGTGTGCGCCCCGGAGGTGCCGTGCGGGAAGCTGGCCGCCGCCGCCCTGGCCGGGGCCGCCGTCGCCCCCCGGCCGCGGTCGTACGAGCCCGACGTGAAGGCCGTGCTCGGCCGGGTCGTGCTCGGGGAGGCCGACGCCGGGCTGGTGTACGCGACCGACGTGCGCTCGGCCGCCGGCCGGGTCGACGGCATGCCCCTCGACGGGCCCGGCCTGATGGCCGAGTACGGCATCGCCACCGTGATGGCGTCCGACGACCCCCGCAGCGCCCGGGCGTTCGTCGACTTCGTTGCCTCACCCGCCGGCCGCGACGTCCTGACCTCCACCGGCTTCGAGGTGCCGTGACCGGCCCCCGGCCCCCCCGGGCCCGACCGGCCGGTGCCGTCGTTCCGCCGGACCCTGCTCGCCGTGGCCGGGGGGGCCGGCGGGCCCCACCGGCCCGTGCCGGCGTTCCGGCGGCAGAAACGGGCGCATACCGCCCCTTCTTGCCGCCGGAACCGCCGCCCGAGCTTGCACGCCGGCGGGCCCGGCCGGCCCGTGCCGTCGTTCCGGCGGCAGAAACGTGCGCATACCTCCCCTTCTTGCCGCCGGAAGGTGGTCGGGGGGGCCGGCGACCGCCGCGGACGCCGGGCCCGCCCGGCCCGCCTGAGCGTGGCGGGTCGGGCCGGTGAGCCGTCGCCGGGGCCGGGCGCCCGTCGCCGTCGTGGTGCCCGCCGCGTTGGGGGTGGCCATCTTCGCCGTCCCGCTGGCCGGCCTCGTCTGGCGGGCGCCGTGGGGCGAGGTGGTGTCCCAGGTGGGCGACGGCGAGGTGCGCCAGGCGCTGGCCCTGTCGGTCACGACGTCGATCGCCGCCACCGCCGTGTCCGCCGTGCTCGGGCTCCCGCTGGCCTGGCTGCTGGCCCGCTCGGCCTTCCCCGGCCGCCGGGTGGTGCGGGCGCTGGCCACCCTCCCGATGGTGCTCCCCCCCGTCGTCGGTGGCGTCGCCCTCCTGCTGGCGTTCGGACGAGCCGGGCTGGTGGGCGGCTGGCTCGACCGCACCTTCGGGATCACCCTTCCCTTCACCACCGCCGGCGTCGTCCTGGCCGAGACGTTCGTGGCCATGCCGTTCCTGGTCGTCACCGCCGAGGTCGCCTTCCGCGGCGCCGACACCCGCCTGGAGGAGGCCGCCCGCACGTTGGGCGCCCGCCGCGGGCCGGTGTTCCGGCGGGTGACCCTCCCGTTGGTGTGGCCGTCGCTGGCCGCCGGTGCCGTGCTGTGCTGGGCCCGGGCGGTGGGCGAGTTCGGGGCGACGATCACCTTCGCCGGCAGCTTCCCGGGGCGGACCCAGACCGTCCCCCTCAAGGTCTTCCTGCTCCTCGACACCCGGCCGGAGGCGGCCATCGCCCTCAGCCTGGTGCTGGTAGCCGTGTCGGTGGCCGTCCTGGCCGGGCTGCGGACGCGCTGGCTGGGCCCGGGGTGAGGGGGGGGAACGGCCTGCGGGCCGCCGTGCGGGTGGCCGCCGGCGACCTCGTGCTCGACGTCGACGTCGAGGTCGCCCCCGGCCACGTGGTCGCCGTCCTCGGTCCGAACGGCGCCGGCAAGACGACGCTGCTGCGGGCGCTGGCCGGCCTGGTGCCCCTGGCCGCCGGCGCCGTCTCGCACGACGGGTCGGTCTGGGAGGACACCGCCGCCGGGGTGCGGCTCCGCCCCGAGCAGCGGCCGGTCGGGGTGGTGTTCCAGGACGGGCGCCTCTTCCCCCACCTCAGCGCGGCCGACAACGTGGCCTTCGGCCTGCGCGCCCGCGGCGTCCCCCGGAGAGAGGCGCGCAGGCGCGCCGGAGAGTGGCTGGACCGGGTGGGGATGGCCGGCCGCGGCGACGCCCGGCCCGGCGCCCTCTCCGGCGGGCAGGCGCAGCGCGTGGCCCTCGCCCGGGCCCTGGCGGTGGAGCCGCGGGTGCTCCTCCTCGACGAGCCGCTGGCCGCCCTCGACGCCACCAGCCGGGTCGAGGTGCGGCGAGAACTGAGACGGCACCTCGCCTCTTTCCGGGGCGTCCGCCTCCTCGTCACCCACGACCCCGTCGAGGCGGTGTCGCTGGCCGACCGGGTGGTGGTGCTGGAGGAGGGACGGGTCGTGCAGGAGGGCCTCCCCGCCGACCTGGCGGCCCGGCCCCGCTCCGCCTTCGTCGCCGATCTGGCCGGCGTGAACCTGTACCGGGGCCGGGCGTCGGGCGGCGGCATCGTCCTCGCCGGCGGGTTCGAGCTGCGGGCGCCCGCGGCGGCGTCGGCATCGGGCGCCGTGCTGGCCGTGATCCATCCCCGGGCCGTCTCCCTGCACCCCGCCCGCCCCGAGGGCACGCCCCGCAACGTGTGGGCGGGCACGGTCGAGTCGGTCGACCCCGAGGGGGAACGGGCCCGGGTCCGGGTCGACGGCCCGCTCCCGGTCGTGGCCGAGGTCACCCCGGCCGCCGTGGCCGAGCTGGGCCTGGCCCCGGGAACGCCGGTGTGGGCGGCGGTCAAGGCGGCCGAGGTGGGCGTCTACCCGGCCTGAGGGACCGCCGCAGAACAACTTGGACGGCCGAAGGCCGGCGAGGGAGGCAGCACAACGGTGATCGCGTCGCGGCCGTGCAAGTTATTCTAAGGCGGGCCCTGAGGGGCACGGCCGGGGCGGGCGGTCAGAGCAGCGATGCCGCCGTGAGGGGCACCTCCCGGGCCGGCGCCCCCGCCACGTCCACGACCATGGTCGCCCGCGCCGAGCCCCGACCGGCGGGCTCGTAGGCGACCTCCACCTCGCAGCTGCGTCCCGGGTCGAGCGTGGTGGCCGTGCACGCGGCGGCCGCCACCGTGAACCGGTCGGCGTCACCGCTGTCCACCGTCACGTCCTCGACGGTGACCTCCGCCCCGCCCGTGTTGCGGACGGTGACCATGGTGGTGCGGGCGCCGAGCGCCTCGAAGCGCACCGACGCCGGCGTCACCGCGAACTCCGGCGCGGCGTCGTTGTCGCCGCGCGCCGCGTCACCGTCCTCGGCCAGGCGGTTGCCGGCGTCCTCGCCGGCGGCCTCCCCGGCCGTCTCCACCCGGGACGACGCCTCCTCGGCGCCGCCGTCGCCGCCGATCCAACCCATCTGGGCGGCGAGCGTGGCGAGGCCGACGACGCCGGTGAGGGTGCCGGCGACGCCGGTCACCACGCCGCTGGTCGTGCTCCAGAACGCCATGGGCGTACCTCCGGGGACTCGGTCGGGCCCGCCGCCGGGCGCGGCCCGCTGCTCGGCTGCGACCGGGGGCGCTCTCGGCGACGGCCAGCCGGGCGGCGGGCCACGGGAAGACGTCTTGAGCTTCCTTCCCGCGCCGCCGAGCCGCCAACCACGGCGTGAGCCCGCCGCCCCTGAGCACCTCCCTGAAACGTGAATGACTGGTGTCGCGTGAGCGCGTGGGCGCGTCGGGCGGGGGTTGGGAGCGGAGCTCCCTCGGGGCGTAAGCCCCGAATCAGGTTCTGGCTGTCAGGCGGCGGACTGGAGGGTGACTCGGTAACCGAGC